>NZ_JBHWIV010000103.1:0-28237 GCF_042731675.1 Kitasatospora sp. NPDC059827
GCGCTGGCGCCCGGGGCCGCCCGGGCCCGCGCCCGGCGCCCCCCCGCCTGCGCCCGGGCCCCCCCCCCCGCGGGGGGGCCCCCCCCCCCCGGTGGGGGCGGGCCCCTCCGGCGTACCGGTCGGCGCCCGGGACCGGGGTCAGTCCCGGCGCAGGCCGCGGTCGAGGGCGGCGATCGCGCTGCCCTTGGCGTCGTCGCCGTCCAGGGACCAGACCATCACCCCGGCCAGGTCGTTCCAGCGCGCGTAGCGGGCCTTCTCGGTGAGCACCTCGGCGGTGTCGTAGCTGTAGAAGGTGGAGCCGTCGTACTTCCAGGACGCGCCGTGGTCGCGGTCCACGTACACCTTGCCGGGCAGGGCGTTGAGCTCGGCGTAGGAGTGGTCGGGGGCGGCGGCGGTGGCGCTCTGGTGGAGGCCGCCCCGCTTGCCCGGGGCGACGCCGGTCCAGCCGTGGCCGTACAGCGGGGCGCCGAGGACGAGCTGCCGGGAGGGCAGGCCGCGGTCCTGGTAGTGGGTGACGGCGGCGTCCGCGCTGCGCTGCCGGGCGTCCGGGTCGGCGGGGTCCGAGTAGAGGTTGGCCTGGTGGTCGGTCGGGCCCTTGCCCTCCCAGGGGCCGTGCAGGTCGTAGGTCATCAGGTTGAGCCAGTCCACCGACCGGCTCAGCTCGGGCAGTTCGAGCCGGTCGGCGACCGTCTCGTTGGCGGCGACGGCGGCGGTGAGCAGGTAGTGCTCGCCCTTCCGGCCGCTCAGCGCGTCGAGCTGGCGGCGGAACTCGGCCATCAGCAGGGTGTAGTTGCGGCCGTCCTCGGGGCGGACCACGTTGCCGGCGTCCCCGCCGCCGCCCGGGTACTCCCAGTCGATGTCGATGCCGTCGAAGACGCCGGCGGCCGCGCCCGCGCCGCCCTCCGGGGAGCCGGGCAGGACCGGCAGGTCGCCCTTGAGGTAGAGGTCGATGCAGGAGGAGACGAACTTCTTGCGGGCGGAGTCGGTGGCGGCCGCGTCCGAGAAGTACTTGGACCAGCTCCAGCCGCCCAGCGAGATGACGGTGCGCAGCTGCGGGTTCTTCGCCTTGAGCTTGCGCAGCTGGTTGAGGTGGCCCTTGAGCCGCTGGCCGGGGGCGTCGGCGACGCCGTCCACCGACTCGGCGGCGGAGAAGGCGCGTTGGTAGTCGTTGTGGGCGTCGCCCTGGCCGGAGTCGTTGCTCTCGAAGCAGGTGCCGTCCGCGGAGACGTTGCCGAAGGCGTAGTTGATCACGGTCAGCCTGGCGGCCTGGCCGGAGTCCTGGACGCGCTTGGCGGAGCTGTCGGCGCCCCACTGGGTGAAGTAGCCGACCCGCTGGCCCTTCAGGGCGGGCCCGTGGTGGCCGCTCTCCGCGGCGTTCGCGGCGGTGGGGGCGACGAGCAGGGCGGCGACGGTGGTGGCGGCGAGCAGCGCTGAGGCGCGAGTGGGCATACCGGACCCGTTCTCTGAGGCGGCGTCAAATGGTCTGGACCAGATGGCACAGAGGTTTAGTCCATGGACCGGGGAACGCACAAGAGGACGTCCACTTCCGGCGCGGTATGCAAAAGGGGCCGGACCGCGGTGTGCGGTCCGGCCCCCTCAGTCACTCACCCAGGCTCAGCCGATGAGCGAGCGCAGCACGTACTGCAGGATGCCGCCGTTGCGGTAGTAGTCCGCCTCGCCGGGGGTGTCGATGCGGACGACCGCGTCGAACTCCTTGCTGGTCCCGTCCGCGCCGACGGCCTTGACCTTGACGGTCTTCGGGGTGCGGCCCTCGTTGAGCTCGGTCACGCCGGTGAAGGAGAAGGTCTCCTCGCCGGTCAGGCCGAGGGACTCGGCGTTCTCGCCCTCCGGGAACTGCAGCGGCAGGACGCCCATGCCGATCAGGTTCGAGCGGTGGATGCGCTCGTAGGACTCGGCGATGACGGCCTTGACGCCGAGCAGCGCGGTGCCCTTGGCGGCCCAGTCGCGGGACGAGCCGGAGCCGTACTCCTTGCCCGCCAGGACGACCAGCGGGGTGCCGGCGGCCTGGTAGTTCTGCGAGGCGTCGTAGATGAACGACACCGGGGCGTCGGCCTGGGTGAAGTCGCGGGTGTAGCCGCCCTCGGTGCCCGGCGCGATCTGGTTGCGCAGACGGATGTTGGCGAAGGTGCCGCGGATCATGACCTCGTGGTTGCCACGGCGCGAGCCGTAGGAGTTGAAGTCACGCTTCTCGACGCCGTTGGCGGTCAGGTACTGCGCCGCCGGGGTACCCGGCTTGATGTTGCCGGCCGGGGAGATGTGGTCGGTGGTGACCGAGTCGCCCAGCTTGGCCAGGACGCGGGCGCCGGCGATGTCGGTCACCGGGCTCGGGGTCTTGGCCATGCCCTCGAAGTACGGGGGCTTGCGGACGTAGGTGGACTCGGCGTCCCACTCGAAGGTGTTGCCGGTCGGGACCGGGAGCGACTGCCAGCGGTGGTCACCGGCGAAGACGTCCTGGTAGCCCTTGTCGAACATCGCCTCGTCGATGGAGCCGGCGACGGTGTCGGCGACCTCCTGCTCGGTCGGCCAGATGTCGGCGAGGAAGACGTCGTTGCCGTCGGCGTCCTGGCCCAGGGCGTCCTTGGTGATGTCGATGTTCATGTTGCCGGCGAGGGCGTAGGCGACCACCAGCGGCGGGGAGGCCAGGTAGTTCATCTTGACGTCGGGGTTGATCCGGCCCTCGAAGTTGCGGTTGCCGGAGAGCACCGAGACGACCGCGAGGTCGGACTCGTTGACGGCGGCCGAGACCTCCTCGGGCAGCGGGCCCGAGTTGCCGATGCAGGTGACGCAGCCGTAGCCGACCAGGTTGAAGCCCAGCTTCTCCATGTACGGGAGCAGGCCGGCCTTCTCGTAGTAGTCCATGACGACCTTGGAGCCGGGCGCCAGGGTGGTCTTGACCCAGGGCTTGACCGACAGGCCCTTCTCCACGGCCTTCTTCGCCAGCAGGGCGGCGCCCAGCATGACGGAGGGGTTGGAGGTGTTGGTGCAGGAGGTGATCGAGGCGATCACGACCGCGCCGTTGTCGATCTCGTAGGTCGAGCCGTCGGGGGCGGTGACGGCGGTCGGCTTCGAGGCCTCGGCGGAGTAGGTCGGCAGCGCCTCGGCGAACCGCTCGGCGGCCTCGGCCAGGATCACGCGGTCCTGCGGGCGCTTCGGGCCGGAGATCGACGGGACGACGGTGGAGACGTCCAGCTCCAGGTACTCCGAGTAGGCCGGCTCGTGCGCCGGGTTGTGCCAGAGACCCTGCTCCTTGGCGTACGCCTCGACCAGGGCGAGCTGCTGCTCGTCGCGGCCGGTGAGCTTGAGGTAGTTGATGGTCTCGGC
Source organism: Kitasatospora sp. NPDC059827 (assembly GCF_042731675.1). NCBI lineage: Bacteria > Bacillati > Actinomycetota > Actinomycetes > Kitasatosporales > Streptomycetaceae > Kitasatospora > Kitasatospora sp. NPDC059827. Next base: position 3,343 of record NZ_JBHWIV010000103.1, read on the forward strand.
GTCGATCGGGAAGATCGCGCAGGTCGAGCCGAACTCCGGCGACATGTTGCCGATGGTGGCGCGGTTGGCCAGCGGGATGGAGCCGATGCCGTCGCCGTAGAACTCGACGAACTTGCCGACCACACCGTGCTTGCGCAGCATCTCGGTGATGGTGAGCACCAGGTCGGTGGCGGTGGTGCCGGCCGGCAGCTCGCCGGTCAGCTTGAAGCCGACGACGCGCGGGATCAGCATGGAGACCGGCTGGCCGAGCATCGCGGCCTCGGCCTCGATGCCGCCGACGCCCCAGCCCAGCACGCCCAGGCCGTTGACCATGGTGGTGTGCGAGTCGGTGCCGACGCAGGTGTCCGGGTAGGCCTGGCCGCCGCGGACCATGACGGTGCGGGCCAGGTGCTCGATGTTCACCTGGTGGACGATGCCGGTGCCCGGCGGGACGACCTTGAACTCGTCGAAGGCGGTCTGGCCCCAGCGCAGGAACTGGTAGCGCTCCTTGTTGCGGCCGTACTCGATCTCGACGTTCTGGGTGAACGCGTCCTTGGTGCCGAACTTGTCGGCGATGACCGAGTGGTCGATGACCAGCTCGGCCGGGGCCAGCGGGTTGATCTTGGCCGGGTCGCCGCCCAGCTCCTTGACGGCCTCGCGCATGGTGGCCAGGTCGACCACGCAGGGGACGCCGGTGAAGTCCTGCATGATCACGCGCGCGGGCGTGAACTGGATCTCCTGGCTCGGCTGGGCGTTCTCGTCCCAGGCGCCGAGCGCGCGGATGTGGTCGGCGGTGATGTTCGCGCCGTCCTCCGTGCGGAGCAGGTTCTCCAGCAGCACCTTGAGGCTGTAGGGCAGCCGCTCGGAACCCTCGACGGCGGAGAGCTTGAAGATCTCGTACGACTCGTCGCCCACCTGCAGCGAGCTGCGGGCGTCGAAGCTGTTCGCGGACACGACTGACTCCTTCTGGGTGCTTCGTGCGATATCCGGCCGCCACGCTGGTAAGGTCAGCCTTACTTAGGCTTACCTTGCCGCATCGCCGGCGAGCGCCTCTCGGCAAGTATCTTGATGTCGAGATATATCGTAAGGGGCAGTTATCTCGATGTCGAGATAAACCATAGTGCATGCCGCCGCCATCACCACCGCAGGCATGCCCCGGTGCGTTTCGGCGCAGGTCAGCGGCCGGTCAGCGGCCCCACGACCGACCGAGCCCCCGCGCGGCCGAACCCCGCGAGTGTCCCGCACGGCCCGGCCGCGTTAGCAGGGTGACCGTCGCCCTGCCCGTGGAAGGCCCCGACCGATGCCCGCTCCGCTCGCCGCCGCCCTGCTGCCGCTGGCCCTGCTCGCCCCCGCCGCCCCACCGGTCTCCGTCGTGGAGGCGGCCTTCGACCCGGCGACCGCCTTCGTCCCGCCGGCCGCGATCAGCTACGCCCAGGACCTGGTCCCGTACGGCTCGCACGCCCGGATCGTCACCGACCGCTCGGAGCCCGGGCGCACGGTGCTCACCCTGACGGCCACCGGCCTCGCCCCCGACCACACGTTCCCGGTGCACCTGCACACCGGCACCTGCGGGGCCGACCCGGCCGCCTCCGGGCCGCACTACCAGGACGCGGTCGACCCGGTGCAGCCGTCCACCGACCCGGCGTACGCCAACGAGCGCAACGAACTGCGGCTGGTGCTGCGCACCGACGCCGGGGGCACGGGCACCGCCACGACCGCGGTCGACTGGCAGCCGCGGCCCGGCGAGGCGCGCTCGCTGGTGCTGCACGCGGGCACCCCGGCCGGCCCGCACGCGGCGGGCGACCGGGTGGGCTGCGTCAAGCTGGAGCGGTAGCGCCCGCCCCTCACGAACCCAGGGTGGCGACCAGGACGGCCTTGATGGTGTGCAGGCGGTTCTCGGCCTGGTCGAACACGATGGAGTGCGCCGACTCGAACAGCTCGTCGGTGCACTCCAGCTCGGTCATCCCGGTCGCCTCGTACATCTGCCGCCCGACCACGGTCCCGAGGTCGTGGAAGGCGGGCAGGCAGTGCAGGAACTTCACGTTCGGGTTGCCGGTGGCCCGGACGGTGTCCATGGACACCTGGTACGGCCTGAGCAGCGCGATCCGCTCGGCCCACACCTCCTTGGGCTCGCCCATCGAGACCCAGACGTCGGTGTAGAGGAAGTCGGCGCCGGCCACGCCCTCCGCCACGTCCTCGGTCAGCGTGATCCGGGCACCGGTGCGCCCGGCCAGCTCCTGCGCCGCCTTCTGTACGTCCTCGGCGGGCCACAGCGCGCGCGGGGCGACGATCCGGACGTCCATGCCGAGCAGGGCGCCGGTGACCAGCAGCGAGTTGCCCATGTTGGAGCGGGCGTCGCCGAGGTAGGCGAGGGCGACCTCGGTGAGCGGCTTCGCGGTGTGCTCGGTGACGGTGAGCACGTCGGCCAGCATCTGGGTGGGGTGCCACTCGTCGGTCAGGCCGTTCCAGACCGGGACGCCGGCGTGCTCGGCCAGCTCCTCGACGATCTCCTGGCCGTGGCCGCGGTACTCGATCCCGTCGAACATCCGGCCGAGCACCCGGGCGGTGTCCTTGACGGACTCCTTGTGGCCCATCTGCGAACCGGACGGGTCCAGGTAGGTGGTGGTGGCACCCTGGTCGTGCGCGGCCACCTCGAAGGCGCAGCGGGTGCGGGTGGAGGTCTTCTCGAAGATCAGCGCGATGTGCTTCCCCCGCAGCCGGGGCTGCTCGGTGCCCGCATACTTGGCGGCCTTGAGCGCGGCCGCGAGGTCCACCAGGAAGCGGAACTCCTGGGGCGTGAAATCGAGCTCCTTGAGGAAGTGCCTGTTCCGGAGGTTGAAGGCCATGCCGGGCTCCTGGGGTGACGGGGCTTGGGGGAAAGTGGCAAGTGTATACGACGCTCGGAATTTCTATACAGACTGGCGGTGAAGGAGGGGAAGCCCCCGGTGGGACTTCCCCTCCCGTGCCCGGTCCCGCGGTCCTACCGGCGCGGTCCTACCGGCGGTCCTACCGGCGCGGGTCTACAGGCGCGGGTCGACCGGCTCCGACTCCAGGGCCAGCACCGCGAACACCGCCTCGTGCACCCGCCACAGCGGCTCCCCCGCCGCCAGCCGGTCCAGCGCCTCCAGGCCCAGCGCGTACTCGCGCAGCGCCAGCGACCGCTTGTGGCCCAGCGAGCGCATCCGCAGCCGCTCCAGGTGCTCGGTGTAGTCCGGGCCGTAGACGATCCGCAGGTACTCCCGCCCGCGGACCTTCACACCCGGCTGCACCAGGCCGCCCGGACGGCCCTCGCCCCGCACCGTCCGCACCACCGAGGCCAGCGGCTTGACCACCATGCCCTCGCCGCCCGCCGCCGTCAGCTCCTCCCACCAGGCGGTGGCGGCCGCCACCGAGGCCTCGTCCCCGGTGTCCACCAGGACCCGGCCGGTGCGGTGCAGCACCGGCGCCACCCCGTCGCCGGCAGCCTCGCCGGCCGCCTCGGCGGCCGCCTCGGCGTCGGCCGCGACCAGGCGGTCGATCAGGGCCAGGTGCTCGTCGTGCGGGCGCACCGCCAGGTTCGCCCCCTCCGCGGCCAGCAGCTGGAACGGCGCCAGCCGGATGCCCGACAGGCCCTCGGTCGGCCAGCAGTAGCGCCGGTACGCCTCGGTGAACGCCCGGGCGTCGGCGGCGCGGCGGCGCTGGCGGGCGGTCAGCCCGCCGAGCTCCAGCCCGCGCGCGGCCGCCTGCTCCAGCGCCGACAGCACCTCCGGCAGGGCGGCGCCGGCCGCCGCGCCGACCGCGGCGTACTGGCGGCGCAGCAGCTCCACCGCCTTCAACGACCACGGCATCAGCTCGGCGTCCAGCAGCAGCCAGTCACTGCCCAACTCCTCGAACAGGCCCGACCGTTCGGCCGCCGCCCGGACCCTGCCGAGCACCGCGCCGGTCAACTCCTCGTCGTCGAGGAAGGCCCGCCCGGTCCTGGTCCAGATCGCCCCCGGACCGGCCACCCCGAAGCGCCGCTCCAGCGCGGCGGTGTCCCGGGCGACCAGCAGCACCGCGCGCGAGCCCATGTGCTTCTCCTCGCACACCAGGTGCCGGACCCCGTCCGCGCGGTAGGCGGCGAAGGCCTCCTCCGGGTGCTCCAGGTAGCCCTCCCGGCGGGAGGTCGGGCTCGGCGCCATGGTCGGCGGCAGGTAGGCGAGCAGCCGCGGGTCCAGCGCGAAGCGGCTCATCACCTCCAGCGCGGCCGCCGCGTTCTCCTCCCGCACCGCCACCCGGCCGTGCAGGGCGGTCTCCACCACCCGGCGCCCCGCCACGTCGGCGAGGTCCAGCGGACGGCCCTCCCGGGCGCCCGGCGCGTCGGTCCGCAGCGGACGCACCGGGGCGTACCACTCCCGCTCCGCGTCGACGCTCACCAGCTCGCGCTCCGGGTAGCGCAGCGCGGTCAGGCTGCCGCCGAAGACGCAGCCGGTGTCCAGGCAGATGGTGTTGTTGAGGAAGCTCGCGCTCGGCACCGGGGTGTGGCCGTAGACCACCAGCGCCCGGCCCCGGTACTCCTCCGCCCACGGGTAGCGCACCGGCAGGCCGTACTCGTCGGTCTCGCCGGTGGTCTCCCCGTACAGCGCGTGCGAGCGCACCCGGCCGGAGGCGCGACCGTGGTAGCGCTCCGGCAGCCCGGCGTGGCAGACCACCAGGGCGCCCCCGTCCAGCAGGTAGTGGCTGACCAGGCCGCGCATGAAGGCCCGCACCTCGGCCCGGAACTCCTCGCTCTCCCCGGCCAGTTGGTCCAACGACTCCTGGAGGCCGTGCGAGACGGTGACCTTCTTGCCGTCCATCGCCCGGCCCAGCTTGTTCTCGTGGTTGCCCGGCACGCAGATCGCGTGACCGGCCGCCACCATGCCCATCACCAGGCGCAGCACACCCGGGGTGTCCGGGCCCCGGTCGACCAGGTCGCCGACGAACACGGCCGTGCGGCCCCGCGGGTGGACGGCGTCCACCGGGCGGCCCTCGGCGTCCCGGGCCAGCGAGTAGCCGAGGCGGGTCAGCAGCGTCTCCAGCTCGGAACGGCAGCCGTGGATGTCGCCGACGACGTCGAACGGGCCGGTGAGGTGGCGCAGGTCGTTGTAGCGCTTCTCCGGCTCGATCACGGCGGCCGCCACCTCGGCCTCGCCGCGCAGCACGTGCACCTTGCGGAAACCCTCGCGCTCCAAGCCCTTGAGGGACCTGCGCAGCTCGCGGTGCTGGCGCGGAACGACGTGGGCGGGCAACTGGCGGTCCGGGCGGGCGCGGTTGCGCTCGGCGCACACCCCCGGCGGGACGTCCAGCACGATCGCGATCGGCAGCACGTCGTGCGCCCGGGCGATCGCCACCAGCTGACGGCGGGCCTCCGGCTGCACGTTGGTCGCGTCCACCACGGTGAGGCGCCCGGCCGCCAGGCGCTTGCCGACGATGTAGTGCAGGAGGTCGAAGGCCTCGGCGGACGCCGACTGGTCGTTCTCGTCGTCGGACACCAGGCCGCGGCAGACGTCGGAGGAGACCACCTGGGTGGGCAGGAAGTGGCGGCGGGCGAAGCTGGACTTGCCCGCGCCGCTGGTGCCGATCAGGACGACGAGGGAGACGTCGGTGACGGGCAGGCGGCGGGGGGCGGGGGGCTGGTCGGGGGTGTGGGCCTCGTCGGGGGTGTGGTCGAGGGCCTGGTCGGGGGCGGGGGCCTCGTCGGGGGTGGGGGTCGCGTCCTCGGTCATCGGGTCTCGCCTCCTTCGGGCGTGGTGGTTGCGGTTTCGACGTTCGTGGCGGTGTCGGTGGCGGTGCGGAACAGGGCGAGCTGGGTCGGCGGGCCGACCTCCGGGTCCTCCGGGCCGACCGGGCGCAGCTCCACCGTGTAGCCGTACGCCGCCGCGACCTTCCCCGCCCAAGCGCCGAACTCGGCGCGCGACCACTCGAAGCGGTGGTCGGCGTGCCGGGCCCGGCCCGCCGGCAGGCTCTCCCAGCGGACGTTGTACTCGACGTTGGGCGTGGTGACGACCACCGTCCTCGGGCGGGCCGCCCCGAACACCGCGTACTCCAGGGCCGGCAGCCGCGGCAGGTCCAGGTGCTCGATCACCTCGCACAGCACCGCCGCGTCGTACCCCTTCAACCGGGCATCGGTGTACGTCAGCGCACCCTGCGCCAGCGTCACCCGCGCCGCCAGCCGCTCCGGCAACCGCTCCAGGTGCAGCCGGCGCTTCGCCGCCTGCAACGCCCGCGCCGACACGTCCACCCCGAGGATCTCGGTGAACCGGGCGTCCTTCATCAGCTCACCGATCAACTCGCCCTGGCCGCAGCCGAGATCGGCGACCCGGGCGGCACCGCCGTCGCGCAGGGCCGCCAGGATCGCGGCCCGGCGCCGCTCGGCGAGGGACGGCGGCCGGGGCTCGTGCCGGCCCTCCCGCCCGTCCTCGGCGGGCCCGGCGGCCACCCGCCCCTCCTCCTCGGGCCGGTCGTCGACCGCGTTGTCGATCTCCTCGACCTCGCGGTCGTCCGCCTCGGCCAGCCGGGCCAGCTCCAGCCGCTCCATCGCGGCCCGGGTCAGCGACCAGCGCCGGGCCAGGTAGCGGCGGGCGATCAACGCGCGCTCCGGGTGCGCCGCCAGCCAGCCCTCACCGGCGGCGAGCAGCTTGTCCACCTCGTCCGGGGCGACCCAGTAGTGCTTCGCACCGTCCAGCACCGGCAGCAGCACGTACAGCTGCTGGAGCGCCTCGGCCAGCCGCACCGACTCCGAGGCGAGCACGACCCGCACGTAGCGGGACTCGCCCCACTCCGGGAAGGCCTCGTCCAGCGGGACCGCCGTCGCCTCCACCCGCCAGCCCAGCGGCTCGAACAGCCGGGCCACCATCGCCGGACCGCCGCCCTCGCCCGCACCGTTCGCGGGCACCGCGGGCAGCTCGATCCGCAGCGGGCGGACCAGCGCCGGCAGCTCCGGACGGGCCGGGCAGTCGCCCTTCATCGCCGACCGGAACACCGTCCGCAACGCCACCGCGAGCAGCGAGGACGCCGCGTACGGGCGGTCGTTGACGTACTGGGAGAGCGCGAAGTCGGGCGAGCCGCCGCGCCCCCTGCCGTCGCCCCGGCCCTTGCGGACCAGCGCGATCGGGTCGATGTCCAGCAGCAGCGCCGCGGTGCAGGCCTCGTCGTCCGCCCGGGGGTAGAAGACGTGGGCCTCCCCGTGCGACGTCGTGAACCGCTGGACCTTGCCGGGATGCTTGTGCAGCAGGAACCCGAGATCCGTCGCGGGGCTCTCGGCGCTGCCGGTAGTGGAAATCGACATGAACACCCGGCCGAGTATTGCCCAGCGGGAGACGTCCGGGCACCGGGTTTTCCCGCCCCGCGCGGCGCTGGCCTGCGGGTCCGCCCGCCTGTCCGGACGATGGGCGTGTTCGGCAGCCGGGCCCCCCATTGGTTAACGTGCACGGTGTGACTGCTGAATCCACCTCGCCCGAATCCACCACCCCGGCGACCGGCGCCGTGGCCACCGGTCTGGCCACCATCGCCGCCGACGGCACCGTCCTCGACACCTGGTACCCCGCCCCCGCGCTGGCCACCGAGCCCGGCCCGGCCGGCACCGTGCGCCTGACCTCCGAGCAGGCCGAGGCCGAACTCGGCGCCGGCGCCGCCGAAGCGCTGCGCGCCGACGCCCGCCGCGGCGTCGAGGTGGTCGCCGTGCGCACCACCATCGCCTCGCTCGACGAGAAGCCGCTCGACACCCACGACGTGTACCTGCGGCTGCACCTGCTCAGCCACCGGCTGGTCCGGCCGCACGGCCAGAACCTGGACGGCATCTTCGGCCTGCTCGCCAACGTCGCCTGGACCAGCATCGGCCCCGTCCCGGTCGACCGGGTCGAGCAGGCCCGCCTCGCCGTCCGCGCCCAGGGCGGCCAGCTGGCCGTCTACGGGATCGACAAGTTCCCGCGGATGACCGACTACGTCGCCCCCGGCGGTGTGCGCATCGCCCACGCCGACCGCGTCCGGCTCGGCGCCCACCTCGCCGCCGGCACCACCGTGATGCACGAGGGCTTCGTCAACTTCAACGCCGGCACCCTCGGCACCTCGATGGTCGAGGGCCGGATCAGCGCGGGCGTCGTCGTCGGCGACCACAGCGACATCGGCGGCGGCGCCTCGATCATGGGCACCCTGTCCGGTGGCGGCAAGCAGGTCGTCTCCGTCGGCGAGCGCTGCCTGCTCGGCGCCAACGCGGGCATCGGCATCTCGCTCGGCAGCGACTGCGTCGTCGAGGCCGGCCTGTACGTCACCGCCGGCACCCGGGTCACCACCCCGGACGGCACGGTGGCCAAGGCCGTCGAACTGTCCGGCCAGGACAACCTGCTGTTCCGCCGCAACTCGCAGACCGGCGCGGTCGAGGTCATCGCCCGCTCCGGCTCCTGGGGCGGCCTGAACGCGGACCTGCACGCCCACAACTGACCTGTGGGGCAAGACCGTTGAGGGGCCCGGTGCGGATGCGCCGGGCCCCTTCGGCCGGTACGGCCCCGACGGCTACGGGCGGCTCCGGAGGCTAGGGGCGGCCCCGGAGGACGACGAGCTGACTGGTCGCCCTGGTCATCGCGACGTAGCGGTCGACCGCACCCTCGACACCGTCACCGAACGCCTCCGGGTCGACCAGGACCACCAGGTCGAACTCCAACCCCTTGGCCAACTCCGGGGTGAGCGAACGGACCCGCGCCCGCTCCCGGAACCCCGGATCGCCGATGACGCAGGCGACGCCCTCGTCGTGCTCGGCGAGCCAGGAATCCAGGACGGCCGGCAGCTCCGCCACCGCACCGTGCCGCACCGGAAGGCCGCTGCTGCGCACCGAGGTCGGCACGTTGGCGTCCGGCAGCGCCGCCCGGACGACCGGCTCGGCCTCCGCCATCACCTCGGCCGGCGTGCGGTAGTTGATGCTCAGCGAGGCCATCGTGGTGCGGTCGAAGCCGACCCGGTCGAGCCGCTCCTGCCACGACTCGGCGAAGCCGTGCCTGGCCTGGGCCCGGTCCCCGACGATGGTGAAGCTCCGGGACGGGCAGCGCTGCAGCAGCATCTGCCACTGGGCGTCGGTCAGCTCCTGGGCCTCGTCCACCACGATGTGGGCGAACGGGCCCGCCAGCGGCTCCGCGTCGGCGGCGGGCAGCGCGTCCTCGTCGACCAAGGTGTCCTGGAGGTCCCGGCCGCGCAGCATCGTCACCACGCCCTCACCGTCGTCGTCGGCCTGGATCAAGTCGCCGATCACGTCCGCCATCCGCTCGCGCTCGGCCGCCGCCGAGGCACGCCGACGCTGCCGGCGCAGGGTCTCCTCGCGATCCCCGAGCCGCTGGCGGGCCGCGTCCAGGAGCGGCAGGTCGGAGACCGTCCACGCCTGCGGGGCGTGCTTGCGCTGGAGCGCACGGACCTCCTCCGGGGTGAGGTGCGGCGCGCACATCCGCAGGTAGGCGGGCACCGACCAGAGGTCGCCGACCAGCTCCGCCGCCTCCAGCAGCGGCCACGCCCGGTTGAGCGTGCCGACCAGCTCCCGGTCCTGCCGCAGCGCGCGACGGAACTGCTCGGGCGAGACCTCCTCCTCGTCGTCCTGCTCCAGCCTGTCCAGCAGGATCGCCACCAGCTCGTCCCAGATCTGCTCGCGCGCCTCGTTGTGCGGGGTGCCCGGATCCGGGGCGTCGAAGGCCTCGGCCCAGTCCGCGGCGCTCAGTCGCAGGTCCGCCCAGGGGGTGCCGACCAGCAGCTCCTCGGCCGGCGGCTCCTCGTAGAACCGGACGGCCTTCTCGATCGCCCGCACCAGCTCCACCGAGGACTTGAGCCGCACCACCTCCCGGTCCGCCTCCTCCGGCGCATCCGCGCCCTCGGGCACCAGGTCCCGCAGGGTGCAGGTGCGCACACCCTCCTCGCCGAGGCTGGGCAGGACGTCGGCGACGTAGTTCAGGTAGGGCTGGTGCGGGCCGACGAACAGCACTCCGCCGCGGCGGTGGCCGAGGCGGGGGTCGGCGTACAGCAGGTAGGCGGAGCGGTGCAGGGCCACCACGGTCTTGCCGGTGCCCGGGCCGCCGTCGACCACCAGGGCGCCGCGCGAGCCGGCCCGGATGATCGCGTCCTGGTCGGCCTGGATGGTGGCCAGCACATCCCGCATCCGGGCCGAGCGGTTGCCACCCAGGCTGGCGATGAAGGCGGACTGGTCGTCCAGCGCGGCGTGCCCGGCGAGGCCCTCCGCGGTGAACACCTCGTCCCAGTAGTCGGAGATCCGGCCGCGAGTCCAGCGGTAGCGACGGCGGCTCGCCAGGCCCATCGGGTCCGCGTGGGTCGCCGCGAAGAACGGCTCGGCGGCGGGCGAGCGCCAGTCGACCAGCAGCCGCCGGCCCTCGCTGTCGGTCAGCCCGAGCCGGCCGACGTACAGGGGCTCGGCGCCCTCCTCGGCGACGATGCGCCCCAGGCACAGGTCCAGACCGTAGCGGCGCAGGGCGCGCAGCCGGTCGCTCAGCCGGTACACCTCGATGTCGCGGTCCATCGCCGCCTGCCCGGCACCCCCCGGGGCGCGCCGCACGACGTCGAGCTGGTCGGAGAGTTCGGCGATCACCCGCTCCAGGCTCTCCGCGATCGCCGCGAAGTGCCGCTCGTCGGCCGCGACGAGCGCCGGGTCGGCCTTGGCGGACAACCGCTCGGGGAGGTCGAAAGCGCTGGTGGTCAGGGGGTTCATGGCATCAGCTCCGATCTGAGGCCTGCGATTGTGCGCCATCCCGGGGGCCTTGCCGCAAGACCCCCCTTGCGCTATATGTTGAGAGTGGCAAGGGGTGGGTTCTCCCCCTTCCTCTCTCTTCTCCGGGCGCCCTGCTCTTGTTCCTCACCGGTTCTCTGGGGCCCGCCCCCTCCCCCCTCCCCTCCCTCCCGCCTCCGCCCGCCCACCGCCCACCCACCGCCTCCGGCCCCTGGCCCCTGGCCTCCTCCACCCTCGTCAATTCGTGCCCCTAGCCGAGGCCGTGTTGCAGCGGCAACCCCGGATCACCCGAGAGGCTTACGGCGTACCGGAGTTGGACCGCATCGGGTGGTGCGCGGTGACCGGCCGCCGGAACGGTTCGTTGGTCGGTGCGGCACACCGCACCACCGATCCGAAGAGGTCCCCGTCATGTCCGAACCCTCTGCCACGCCGCCGTTCCCGAGCAGCCCGACCGGCTCGGCCACCGGTGACTCGGCCGGACCCGCGACCCCCAAGACCCTGCTCGAGCAGATGCAGGAACTGCTCGCCTCGGTGACCGCGGACCTCGCCGCGCTCCAGTCCGACACCCGGGACATCGCCCCGGCTTCCGCCTATCCCACCGTCAACGACACCTCCGACTCCGTGTCCGGCACCCGGTAGTCCGGCGCCCGCTCCTCCTCCGTCGGCCCGCCCGCACCCGGCGGGCCGAGCCGGACCACCAGTAACGGCGCACCCTGACCGTCCGGCTCCGGCTCCGGTTCTGCGCCACCGAGCACCGACCGCTCCACCGCTTCGCCGCGCCCGGTCGCCGCGCGCAACCGCGCGGCGACGTCCTTGCACTCCGACACCGCATCGACCCCATCGATGCACGTCCAGTACAGGCTCTCGGTGTCCGCCCCGCAGGCCAGTACCACGAGCGTCTCCCCGACCTCCCTCAGGAGTTCCTCCAGCGCCCCCATCGTCGCCGCCGTTTCGCCGAGTTCGGTGAGCCGCCCGGCCCTACCGCCGCTCACCAGGGCGTTCGTGGCGACGGACCGCTCCAAGCAGACCGCCGCGTGGGCGCCCGCCTCGGAGAGCTGCTGGCCGAGGCCCGTCAGCTCGTCCCCCTCCGACTCCGCCAGCCGGGCACCCACCGCCTCGGTGAGCAGCGCCGCCTGCCGCGCCTCGGCCAGCACATCGGGTACGTGCCTGGCCTCGGCCAGGGCGTGCCGGGCCGTCTTGATCAGTCGCAGTGCCTCCATGGCCCCCGCTCCTTCCGCTCGTCGTCGCCGTCGACCAGCACCGCCGCCGGGGCGGTGGGGTGGTCACGGGGAGAGCGTGCGGGGAGGGCGGGGTGGGACGCATCCGCCCTTTCGAAAGCTGTGGAAAACCCGGGGGCTGTGGATAACTTCCGTCCCTCACAAGGGTGATCAGCCCTTGTTCGGATTGACGTCAGCCCCTTCGCCCGGCACCGGGAAGCGGTGCTCGTTGCGCTCGATCTTGGCCGCGAGCGCCTCCAGCGGGTCCACCCCCACCGCCGTACAGAACTGCACCAGGTACGCCAGCACGTCCGCGACCTCGTCGCGTACCCGGTGGGCCCGTTCCGGGTCCGTCATCACCGCGGCGGCCTGCTCCGGCGTGAGCCACTGGAAGATCTCCAGCAGTTCCCCGGCCTCCACGCTCAGCGCCGCCGCCAGGTTCTTCGGCGTGTGGTACGGCTCCCACCGCCGGGCCGCCGCGAACTCCACCAGCCGCTGCCGCAGCCCCTCCAGCGTCGGCTCCCTGGGCTGCTCCGCCAGGCCCCCGGACACCACGTCGGCCCCGGAAACCACATCGGCCCCGGCCGCCCCGGCCGCCGCCGACTCCCCCGACCTCGTCACTCGCTCGTTCACGCCCCCAGGTCTACCGCATCCGCTCCCCCGGTCACAGCGGAGCCTCCCCCCGCGCCCGCCGGGCCCTCCTCCCCGTCCCCGTCCCCGCGCCCGTACTGCACCGGCACCCGGGCCGTCTCCGGCCGCAGCACCGTCGACCCCGTCGCCGGATCCCGCCGGCACTCCACCAGCGCCACCGCCCCCGTCCGCTCCTCGCCCGCCCCGAACGCCGCCCGCGCCGCCGCCGGCTCCTGGAGCGCGGCCACCACCCGCAGCTGGTTGCGCCCCGCCATGTCCCGCGCGAGCCGCAGCAGCGAGGCGGTCTGCTCGGTCGCGAGCCCGGCCCCGAGGTCCTCGGCCAGCACGGTGAGCTGCCGGTGCGCCCATGGCACCTCGGCGGCCACGTCGAGGTCGAGCACCCCCGCCCCGGTCAGCAGCACCGCCGCGAAGGCTAGGTGGCGCAGCATCCCGTCGGAGGCCTGGTCGGCGCCGGTGCGCCCGAGCACGCCTTCGTCGAAGACGGCCAGTACCCGGCGCCCGGTCCGGCTCTCGCGCTCGGCGAGGGTGAGGCCGAGCAGCGGGTGGGGCGCGGCCTCCTGGACGGCCCGCAGCAGTTGCCCGTACCGGCGCGGGCACTCGTGGGCGAGCCGGTTGATCAGGGCCGAGATGTTGGCGGCGTTGCTGCGCAGCCGGGTCTGCGGGTCGGCCTTGGCCCAGCCGCGCATCAGGGCGGGGACGGGGTGCAGCGGGAAGACCTCGCGCAGTGCGGTGAGCAGGTCCTCGGCGGCGGCGAGGACGAGCCGTTCGCCGGTGGAGGAGCCGGCCACCCGGAGCGGCAGCTGGGCGGTGATCATGGTGCTGCTGGGGAACGGCGCCCGGATGTCCCCTTGCCGGGTGTCGTTGTGCCAGCAGACGTTGACGCGCCCGTTGCGGACGTCCTGTTCGCCGGTGTCCACCAGGGTCCGGCCGTCGAGGGTGAGCGACTCCCGGGCGATCCGGACCGCGCCGTCGGTGCGGATCACCAGGTCGAGCCGGATCCGGCCGCGCGGCGAGCGGACGGTGCAGCCGAGGATGACGGCGTCCCGTCCGTGCGGCACGCATCCGCCGAGGCCACCGCGTACGGGCGTGGCGAGCGGGCCGGTGCGGTCGGGCAGCCCGTCCAGGGAGTCGGGGATCTCCTCGCCGAGGGCGAGCCGGGACAGCACGGCGAGCGCGTCGAGGGCGTTGGACTTGCCGACCCCGGCCGGCCCGTGCAGCACGGTGAGCGGCGCGAGCGGCAGGACGGCCCGCCGGTAGGACTTGAAGGCGGTGAGCCGCAGCTCCTCGACGGTGGGGCGTGGCACTGGCGGCCGGTCGGGGCCCGGGGCGCCCGGGCGCAGTTGGGCCGGCCCGGCGGGCGCGGCGGCGTCGCGGTTCACCCGTCGGACGTTAGCCGCAGCCCGGCGGGGCGAAACGTCCCTGCTCGCCAGATTCATCCCTACGTGGCGGGCCCGTCCCGCGCCGCTGACCCGCGGCGGTCCGCGGCGGTCCGCGGCTACGTTACGGCCGCCGGTACGTGGCCACCGTCACCGAGGCGGTCACCTCGACCGGCTCGGGCAGTTCCTCCAGGGCGGCGGCGAGCCGACCGGGGTCGGTGTGCCAGGCGCTCGGCCCCATGCCGACGACGGTCCGCACGTCTTGGGCGGAGAGCCGCAGGGTGAACTCGACCGGCTGTCGGCCGGCCGGCGTGAGGTAGGGGCCGAGCTTCTCGTCGATCCGGCGCTGCTTCTCCTCGTCGACCGACAGCAGGCCGAGGGCAGCGACGAGTTCGCGCAGGTGGCGGGCGGTGGGCGAGACCAGCAGCAGGGTGCCGCCGGGGCGCAGCACGCGGCGGATCTCGGGTCCGTTGCGCGGGGCGAAGACGTTGAGGACCAGGTCGGCGCAGGCGTCGCGCAGCGGCAGCGGGCGCCAGGCGTCACAGACCACCGCGCCGACCCTGGGGTGGGCCTTGGCGGCGCGGCGCAGCGCGTACTTGGAGATGTCGAGGGCGGCGCCGACCCGGCCGGGCAGGGCGTCCAGGACGTGGGCGAGGTAGTGGCCGGTACCGGCGCCGAGGTCGGCGACAAGGCCCCCCGGGCCGTCCGCTCCCCCGCCCGCCCCGGCGTCCGCCCCGGTGTCCGCCCCATCGGCCACGACTGCGGCGGCCGCTGCGGCCAGGGCGTCGGCGATCGGCCGGTAGTGGCCGGCGGCGAGGAAGTCGGCGCGGGCGGCGACCATCTCGGCCGTGTCGCCGGTGCCGGTGTGGGCGTCACCGGCGAGGAGGCTGACGTAGCCCTGCTTGGCGAGGTCGAAGCTGTGCCCGGCGGGGCAGCGCAGGCTGCGCTCGTGCCGGGTGAGGTCCTGCGCGCAGTGGGGGCAGGCCAGGTAGGGCTCGATGTCCTGCAGCAACGTTCCGTCTTCTCTCGCCGTTCGGCCCCGGCCGGTCGGGGGCGCCAGCCAGCCTAACCACCCGGGCCGGTGGTCGGCCGCCGCGCAGGGACGACACCGGCCCAGCCCCGCCAAAGCCCCGCCCTGGACCGGCCCGGCCCGGGCCCACCTACACCGGAACTCGCCCCCGCTCCGCCGCCACCCGCAGGGCGAGCCCCGCGAGCGCCTCCGGCGCCCCGGCCCGCCCGCGCGCCCCGGGGAAGGCGTTGACGTCGACGATCACCGGCTCGTCGGCCCCGTCCAGCAGGTCGACCCCGTACACCTCCAGCCCGAACACCTCGCCCACCCGCAGGGCGAGCGCGGCCCGCCGGGCGGACGGCTCCCACTCCTGCGCCACCCCCACCCCGTCATCGCCGACGGAGAGCTCGGATCGCCGCCGGGCCGCGAAGACCTGCCCGTCGACCACCCAGAGCTTCTGGTCCCAACCACTGCTCCGGAGGTACGGCTGGGTGACGACCTCCTCCTGCGGCCAACGTTCGGCGAGTTCCCGCAGCCGTGCCGCGCCGTCGACCAGCGCGACCAGGTCGTGGCGCCGGCTGTGCCGGCTCTTCACCACGAACGGGTAGGCCTGGTCGGCGAGTTCGCCCAGCGGGCCGGCCGTGACCGTCGCCGCGAACGGCAGTCCGGCGCCCCGGGCGAGCGAGGCCATCCGCACCCGGTCCTGGCAAAGTCCGGTCGCCGCGGCCGAGTTGACCACCGCGGCCCCGCTCCGCTCCAACTCCCCGGCCAGCGCCAGTGCTTGCGGCGTACGCGCCTTGAGCAGGTAGACGTCGGCGAGCACCCCCCGAGGAACACCGCCGTCGAGCGGGACGGTCTCCACCCGGCAGCCGCGCCGCTCCAGCACTCCGGCGGCCGCCGCGAGCAGCGGGTGCCCCGGGTTTCCCGTGATCAGCCCGACCCTCAAGTCGCCCCTCAACTCGCCCCTCGGCCCGCCCATCGGCCTGCCCATCGGCCCGACCCCCGGCCCGACCCCCGGTCCGACCCTCACCGCAGCCCACCGTCCACCAGGCCGACCCGGCCGTACTCCTCGCCACCGGCCGGAACCAGCGCGGGCACCGACACGGCCGTACCGCTGCGCGCGAGCCGCAGCACCGCCCGGGCGACCCGCTCCACCGCGTCGGGCACCTGCCGGAAGCTCGGGAAGTCGTTGACGTCCACCACCACCGGCCCGTCCGGCCCGAGCAGCACGTCGACGCCGTACAGGTCGAGGCCGAACACCTCGCCGACCTGCGCGGCTATCCGTGCGACGCTCGCCGGCAGCGGCACCGGCCGCTCGCGCACGCCCTGCCCCGGGTGCAGCGGCGATTCCCGTTCGGTCGCGAAGAGCTCGCCGTCGACGCAGTACACCTTGAGGTCCGTGCCGTTGTTGGGCACGTACGGCTGCGCGATCAGCAGCCCCTCCCCGGCGAGTTCGGGGCCGAGGCCGATCAGGTCGTCGGGTCCGGCCACCAGCCGTACGCCCCGCCCGGAGCTGCCGTCCGCGGGTTTGACGACCAGCGGGTACTCGGCGGCCGGGATCTCGGCGAGCCGCTCCCAGCGGGCGGCGGCGTAGGTGACCGGGGCGGGCAGGCCGCGGGTGCGGGCTATCACCGAAGCGAGCGCCTTGTCCCGGACGCCGCGGATCGAGCGGACGTCGTTGACGGTGGTGAGGCCGACCGCGGCGGCCGCCTCCAGCAGGGTGAGCCCTGGGCCGCCGGAGACGGTCTTGAGCACCCAGGCGTCGTGGCTGCCGGCCCGGACCGCCTCGGAGATCGCCAGCAGCGAGTCACCGGGGCGCAGCACGTCCACCCGGTGTCCCCAGGAGGTGAGTTGACGTGCGACGTCCAGCGGCATGCCGTCCCGCCGGTAGTGCTCCTCCACCAGAAAGCAGAGCCTCATGGGCCTGACTTCCCCCTTGCCTCGCCGAGTGCGGATGTCCGCCGTCCCCCTCGGCAGAGCTGTGAAGGCATCAGCTTGCCCGGCGTACACGCACAAGATCGCCGCGAGCGGGTAAGCGTTCGGCAACAATCGAACGCCGGTCCGCCGCACAAACCGGTGGCGTTCCACTCCGGCCCCTGCTTGGATGCACGCCGTGACTTCTGCTGATCATGCTCCGGACCCCGCCCTGCTCGACGGCATCGAGCGTTACTACGACGCCGTGCCCCGCAGCGCCGCCACCGCGGAGGACTTCGGCCCGCTGACCCTCTTCGTCCGCCGCGGCGAGACCGGCTGGCACTACTACGCCCGCCCGACCCCCGGCCACGGCGGCCCGGCCGCCACCGCCGAGGACGTCCGCCGGGTGCTGGAGCGGCAGCGGGAGCTGGGCCTGCCGGAGGCCTTCGAGTGGGTGGCCGAGCAGAACCCCGAGCTGCGCGCGGCGGTGGAGGCGGCCGGCCTGGCGGTGCACGAGCACCCGCTGCTGGTGCTCGGCCCGCAGGACGGGACGGCTCCGGCGCCGGCGCTACCGGAGCGGGTGGAGGTACGGGTGCTGGCCGCGGACGCTCCCGAGCTGGCCGACGCGGTGGCCGTCCCGCACGTGGCCTTCGGCGCCCCGGGCACCGCCACCGGCAGCGCGGGCGCGGCCGAACTGGCCGTGAGCGCGGCGACGTTGACGTCCGCGGGCGGGGTGACGCGGATCGCGCAGCGGATCACCGACGGGGTCAGCGTGCTGGCGGCCGCGCTGGAGGGCGGCGACGTGCTCTGCGCGGGCCAGCACAACCCGGTGGGCTCGGTCACCGAGGTGGTCGGGGTCGGGACGCTGCCCTCCGCCCGGCGCCGCGGGCTGGCCCTGGCGGTCACCGCGGCCCTGGTGGCGCACGCCCGCGCCAACGGTGTGCGGACGGTGTTCCTGTCCGCCGCCGACGAGGACGTCGCCCGGATCTACCGCCGGGCCGGCTTCCGCCCGTTCGCGACGGCCCTCATCGCGGAGCCCGCCGCTGCGGACCCCCAGGCCTAGACCCGCGCGGCACCGGCCCCGCCGGCGCCACCACCCGCACAGGCGCCGGCCCAGGCGCCAGCCCAGGCCCAGGCACCAGCCCAGGCACCGGCACCGGCACCGGCACCGGCACCGGACGGGGACGCGGCTCAGTCGTCGTCCTCGTCCTCCTCCTCCGCCCCCGTGACGCCCTCCCCCTCGGCCTCGTCGACCACCCAGGCCGACAGCCGTTCGGCGACCCCGGACACCCCCAACCGCCCTTCCCGGATGGCCCGGGAGAGGCTGCGCACCTCGCGGGCGGTGGTGGCGACGGTGCAGCCGCTGGCGACGAGGTAGGCGTAGGCGACGGCGGTCGCGAAGAGCTCGTTGGTCTTCTCCAGGGCCGGCACCCGGATCAGCTGGTGCATCAACGCGGCCGCGCGGTCCTGGGGTTCGGGGTAGACGGAGATGTCGAAGATCTCGGCCTGGTGCCGGGTGACGGCCGCGAGCAGCGAGCCGTAGTCGGTGACCTGCGGGTCACCGGGCGTGTACTGCTCGGCGGTCATGAGCAGCCACGAGAGGTCGACCTCCAGTTTCAACGGCGCACGTCCTGGAGCTCGCCCGACTCCCCGAACTCGGCGAGGAACGCCGTCTCGTACTCCTTCATGAACTGTGCGGCGGCGTCGATGAAGGCCCGTCCCGATTCACCCATGTCCTGCTGGACCAGGCGTTCGATGTACTGGTTCATGCTGATCCCCTGCTGCTCCGCCCGTTCCCGGGCCATCTCCGCGGTCGTGGCGTCCACTCGGACGTTCAGCTGCTTCTTGCCCATGCCGTTCAAGCTAGCGCCGAAGTGCTAGCACAACAAGGGCGCACGCACACCGCCCGCACACCTGCCGCACGCCCCCACGCAACCCCTCCGTCACCGAAGCGCCAACCGAAGCGCCACCCGAACCACCGGTTGAACCGCCGACCGAACCGCCCGGCGGACGCCGCCGAGCCGCTCACCCATCCGCTCCCTACCCCGCCACGCCCTCCGCCACCCGGCCCCGTCCGTGCCCGCCGCCGGGAGACCCCACCGCCGCACACGGGCCCGGCACGGACCCCCGACCCGACCGGGCCTGACTTGAAGAGTCCTGCACCATCCGGGACTCTGAACTCTCCTGAGCGTTCCCCGAGCGGCACCGACCGGTTTTGTGGAGGCCGGCAATGACAGCCATGTTCGACCAGGAGCTGCGCGAGCAGCTCGCCCAGGCCCGGCAGGACCTCGCGGCGGCCCGGGCCGAAGGGGACGCCGACGGCGTCCAGGCGTACGAGGGCCGGATCGCCTCGCTCCTACGGCTCGCCGCCCAGCACGGCATCGACCTTCCGCACAGCGCCGACGAAGAGGAGCACAACGAGTAGCGCGCGCCCCGGACGCAGGCACGGAAGCAGCCCCGGACGCAGGCACGGAAGCAGGCGCGGAAGCAGCCCTGGAAGCACCACCCGCCCGCCCCGCACAACGCCGAGGAGGCGGCACCCCGTGACGTACGGGGTGCCGCCTCCTCAGCCGTTACGGCAGGCCCGGACTCAGGCCCCGGCCGGCTCCAGGATGGCCACGCACTCGAAGTGGTGGGTCATCGGGAACAGGTCGAAGGCCCGCAGCGAGACCGGCCGGTAGCCGCCCTCGCGGAAGAACTCGAGGTCCCGGGCGAGCGCCGCCGGGTCGCAGGCGACGTACGCGATCCGGCGGGCCTCCAGGCCGACCAGGTGCGCGACGGTCTCGCGTCCGGCG
Source organism: Kitasatospora sp. NPDC059827 (assembly GCF_042731675.1). Classification (NCBI taxonomy): domain Bacteria; kingdom Bacillati; phylum Actinomycetota; class Actinomycetes; order Kitasatosporales; family Streptomycetaceae; genus Kitasatospora; species Kitasatospora sp. NPDC059827. Next base: position 22,995 of record NZ_JBHWIV010000103.1, read on the forward strand.
CCGGCCCGCGGCGGGTCCAGCACGATCAGGTCGGTGGCGGTGATGCCGGTGCGCGGCAGCAGCGTCTCGACCCGGTCGCACTCGATCCGCACGTTGTCCAGCGCGGCCAGGTTGTGCCGGGCGTCGACGACGGCCTGCTTGGCCGACTCGATGCCGAGCACCGCGCCGTCCTCGCCGACCCGGTCGGCCAGCGCGCCGGCGAACAGGCCGACGCCGCAGTACAGGTCGAGCGCGCTCTCGCCCCACTGCGGGTCCAGACCGTCCAGCACCGCGTCGACCAGGGTGTCCGGCGCCTCCGGGTGGATCTGCCAGAAGCCGCCGTTGCTGATCCGCCAGGTGCGCCCGGCGGCCCGCTCGCGGACGAAGCCGCGCCCGTGGACCTTGTGCGCGTCGCCCTGGTCGTCGATCCGGGCGATCGACACCGGCTTGTCCAGCTCGACCAGCGGCAGCTGGGCGCCGTCGCGCGGGGTCAGCACCACCTGGCGGTCCGAGGAGCCGCTCGCGGCGATCGCCTCGACGCTCGCCACCCCCGGCCAGTCCCGGGACTCGATGCCGAGCTCGGTGACGCCCTCGGCGGCGATCAGGCAGCGGTCGATCACCTGGACGTCGTGCGAGCGGTGCTTGCGCAGACCGACCTTGTCGCTCTCCGCGTCCACCGTGTACTGCACCCGGGTGCGCCAGGCCGGCACCTGCCCGGGCGGCAGCTTGCCGCCGACCGGCTCGACGCTGCCGTCCCAGCCGGCCTCGGCCGGGGTCAGCCCGGCGAGCTTCGCCAGCTGCTCGGTCAGCACCGCGGCCTTGAGCTTGCGCTGCCCGCCGGGGGTGACGTGCTGCCAGTCGCAGCCACCGCACTTGCCCGGACCGGCGAACGGGCAGGGGGCCTCGATCCGGTCCTTGGCGGGCTCCAGCACCTCCACGGCGTCCGCGCGCAGGAAGCGCGAGGTGGTGGTGCCCTCGGTCACCTGCGCGACCACCTTCTCGCCGGGCAGCGCGTGCCGGACGAACAGCACCCGCCCCTCGTGCCGGGCCACGCAGTGCCCGCCGCCGTGCGCGACGGGGCCGACCTCGACCTCGTAGCGCTCGCCGACCAGCGGGTCCCCGGACGGCACCTGCGCCCGCTGAGGTCGCGCCGCTCCCGCGGCCGCGCCGCGCAGCGCCTTCGGCGGCCGCACCGCCTGCTTGCGCGGTGCCTTCCGCGCGGCCCCGGCCGCGCCCTTCCCGTCCTGGCCGGGCTTCCCGTCGCGGGCCGGCTTCTCGCCCCGGGCGGGCTTCTCGCCCTGGGCCGGCTTGGCGGCCCGCACGGGCTTCTCCTCCGGGGCCTCCCCCGGCACGACCGGCGCGGTGCGCGCCGTCAGCCCCTCACGGTCGGTGGCTTCCGGCCGGTGCGGCTTGCCCCAGCGCGGCCGGGCCACCTGCCCGGGCTGGGAGCCGCCCCGACGGGCGCCCTTGCCCTTGCCGGAGGCGCCGGAGGAGCGGGGCGGAGTGTTGCGCGTCACTGGGAGGAGTCCTTGCTGCGGTCGGGAGTGGCACCGGTGTCGGCACCGGCACGGGCGGAATCCTTCGACTTTACGGCCTTCGGCGCCCTCGGCTCGCCACGACGGACGGATCCGGGCGCCGACCAGGCCTTCTGCGGCCTGCGCCGCTCCGAGGACTCCAGCTGCCACGGCACCGAGGTGACCATCACCCCGGGCTTGAACAGCAGCCGCCCCTTGAGCCGCAGCGCGCTCTGGTTGTGCAGCAGGTGCTCGTACCAGTGGCCGACCACGTACTCCGGGATGTAGACCGCGACCACGTCCCGCGGGCTGCTGCGCCGCAGGTTCTTCACGTAGTCCAGGACCGGCCCGGTGATCTCGCGGTACGGCGAGTCCAGCACCTTGAGCGGCACCTCGATGCCGCGCTCGTCCCACTCCCGCCGCAGCGCCGCCGTGTCCGCCGGGTCGACGTTGACGGTGACGGCCTCCAGGGTGTGGGCGTGGGCCAGCCGGGCGTACGCGAGGGCGCGCAGCGCGGGCTTGTGCAGCTTGGAGACCAGCACGATGGCGTGCACCCGGGTGGGTAGCACCACGTCGTCCGGCTCCTCGGCCGCGATGAGCTCCGTGGAGACCCGGTCGTAGTGGCGCCGGATCCCCTTCATCATCACGAACAGCACCGCCATCGCGGCGATCGCGATCCAGGCGTGGCCGATCTTGGTGACCAGGACGACGATCAGCACGGCCATCGTCATCACCAGGCCGAAGCCGTTGATCGCCCGGCTGCGCTGCATGTGGCGCCGCTTCGCCGGATCGGTCTCGGTGCGCAGCAGCCGGGTCCAGTGCCGGATCATGCCGGACTGGCTCATGTTGAAGGAGACGAAGACGCCGACGATGTAGAGCTGGATCAGCCGGGTCGGGTCCGCGTCGAAGGCGATGATCAGCAGGATCGCGGCGATGGCCAGCAGGATGATGCCGTTGGAGAAGGCGAGCCGGTCGCCGCGGGTGTGCAGCTGGCGGGGTAGGTAGCGGTCCTGGGCGAGGATCGAGCCGAGCACCGGGAAGCCGTTGAAGGCGGTGTTGGCGGCCAGCACCAGGATCAGGCCGGTGACGGCGGCGACGAAGTAGAAGCCGGGCGTGAAGTTGTTGAAGACGGCCTCGCTGATCTGCGCCAGCGCGGTCTTCTGGTGGTAGTCGGGGCCGGAGCCGACCAGCTGCTCGGCCGGGTTCTCGGCCATCTGCACGCCGGTGAGCCGGGCCAGCCAGATGATGCCCATGAACATCACCACGGCGATGCTCGCCATCATCAGCAGCGTGGTGGCCGCGTTCTTGCTCTTCGGCTTGCGGAAGGCGGGCACGCCGTTGGAGATCGCCTCCACGCCGGTGAGCGCGGCGCAGCCGGAGGAGAAGGACTTGAGCAGCAGGAAGACCAGCGCGACCCCGCCGAGCGAGTCGTTGCCGGGGATGGCGGCGAGGTGGAAGCCGGAGCTCTCGGCGGGCATGGACTGGCCGAGCACGAAGTGCCGGAAGACCCCGTAGCCGACCATGCCGATCACGCCCGCCATGAAGGCGTAGGTGGGCACCGCGAAGGCGGAGCCGGATTCGCGCACCCCTCGCAGGTTCATGCCCATCAGCACCACGACCACGACCACCGAGACGATCATCTCGTGGCCGCGCAGCGCCGGGACGGCGGAGACCACGTTGGCGACGCCGGAGGTGGTGGACACGGCGACGGTGAGCACGTAGTCGACCATCAGGGCCGCGGCGACGACCAGTCCGGCCGCCGGGCCGTGGTTGACGGTCGCCACCTCGTAGTCGCCGCCCCCGCTGGGGTAGGCGTGCACGTTCTGCCGGTAGGAGGCGACGACGGCGAGCATCACGACCGCCACCACGAGGCCGATCTGCCAGGAGAAGTGGATCGCCGAGACGCCCGCGATGGAGAGCGTGAGCAGGATCTCCTCAGGGGCGTACGCGACCGAGGAGAGCGCGTCCGAGGCGAAGACGGGCAGCGCGATCCGCTTGGGGAGGAGCGTCTCCCCGAGCTTGTCACTGCGCAGGGCGCGCCCGATCAGAAGGCGTTTCGGAAGGTCAGTCGGCATAGGCACGTTAAGGAATCGTAGGGGTATCCCGACGCGGCTTGCGCCGTTTATCCCCCCCTTCGTCGCGACTGTGTTCGGTGGACCGGCTAGCGTGTCGGATACGAGTCGGTGGGCAACACTCTGGTTGTCGAGCGGAGTCCGGCCGACGCCCCACGAGAACCCTCGCCCCGGAACGCCCGGGCGGGAAAGGGAGATGAACGGTGTTTGCGCAGGTCAAGACCCCTTCGGGACGGGTGAGGTAGCGCCGGTGCACATCGTCATCATGGGCTGCGGCCGCGTGGGCTCGGCCCTCGCGAGAACGCTGGAGAAACAGGGCCACTCGGTGGCCGTGGTCGACCAGGATCCGACCGCATTCCGCCGGCTGGGCGCCGGGTTCAACGGGCGCCGGGTGACCGGGGTCGGTTTCGACCAGGACACCCTGCGCGAGGCGGGCATCGAGGAGGCCGGCGCCTTCGCCGCCGTCTCCAGCGGCGACAACTCCAACATCATCGCTGCCCGGGTCGCCCGGGAGACCTTCGGCGTCGAGAACGTCGCGGCCCGGATCTACGACCCCCGCCGCGCCGAGGTGTACCAGCGCCTGGGCATCCCGACCGTGGCGACGGTCCGCTGGACCGCCGACCAGATGCTGCGCCGACTGCTGCCGAGCGGCGCCGAGCCGCTGTGGCAGGACCCGAGCGGCAGCGTGCAGCTGGCCGAGGTCGCGTACCACCCGGACTGGGTGGGGCAGCGGATCGGCCGCCTGGAGGAGGCGTCCGGCGCCCGGGTGTCGTTCGTGACCCGGCTCGGCGAAGGGATGCTCCCCTCGCCGCAGATGGTGGTGCAGGAGGGCGACCTGGTGCACGTGATGCTGCGCCGGGCCGACCTGACGGCGGTCGAGGCCGCGTTCGCGCAGGGGCCGAAGGAGGAGGGTCACTGATGCGGGTCGCCATTGCCGGGGCCGGTGCCGTGGGTCGCTCGATCGCGGGCGAGCTGCTGGAGAACGGTCACGAGGTCCTTCTGATCGACAAGAACCCGAACGCCATCTCGGTGGAGCGGGTGCCCATGGCGGAGTGGCTGCTGGCCGACGCCTGCGAGATCACCTCACTGGACGAGGCGGCGCTGCAGCGCTGCCACGTGGTGATCGCCGCGACGGGTGACGACAAGGTCAACCTGGTCGTCTCGCTGCTCGCCAAGACCGAGTACGCGGTGCCGCGGGTGGTCGCCCGGGTGAACAACCCGAAGAACGAGTGGCTCTTCAACGAGTCCTGGGGCGTGGACGTGGCCGTCTCCACCCCGCGCCTGATGTCCGCGCTGGTCGAGGAGGCCGTCAGCGTCGGCGACCTGGTCCGCCTGATGCGGTTCAGCCAGGGCAACGCCAACCTGGTCGAGCTGACCCTGGCCGGCGAGGCCGAGCTGGTCGGCACCCGGGTGGGCGACGTCACCTGGCCGCCGGACACCGCGCTGGTGAGCATCATCCGCGAGGGCCGGGTGCTGGTGCCGGCCAAGGACGACACCCTGGAGGGCGGCGACGAGCTGCTCTTCGTGGCCGCGCAGGAGCGCGAGGAGGAGCTGGAGCAGCTCCTGTCGGCGACCTCCGGCGCCCAGTAGGCAGGCGCACGGCGAACGCACCGCACTGCAGCGCGCAGCAGCGAACGCGAGTACGGCCGAGGGCCCGCACCCCCGTCAGGGGGTGCGT
>NZ_JBHWIV010000104.1:0-27945 GCF_042731675.1 Kitasatospora sp. NPDC059827
GAGACAGGATTTTCAGACCGCCCACGGCGAGACCCCCCCCCGCGATGAGGGTCGGCGGTCCGAAAATCACCCAGCCGCCGGAGCACCCACCCCCGGAACCGCCCCCGGACCAACCCACCCTCCCGAAAGCCCACCCCCACACCCCAGCCCCGCGCAGCGGCCCCCACACCCCCGGAATGCCACCCACCCCCCATGGGGTTGGATACACCCATGGCATCTCGTGCACGCGTACGCGCCCCCGAACTGGTCGGAGCAGGCGGCTGGCTGAACACCGGCGGCAAGGACCTCACCCTCGCCGACTTCCGGGGCAAGATCACCGTCCTGGACTTCTGGAAGTCCTACACAATGTAGGGAACTCCAGAGGGGGCGTACGTGCACCACCACACTCTGTGTGACCTGTACCTTCGGCTGTCCTTGGACCGGGACGGCAAGACGGCGATCGAACGGCAGGAAGCCGACTGCCGGGCTTGGGCCGAGCGCAACGGGCTGACGGTCCGCAAGGTCCACATCGACCGGGGGCGTTCCGGCTTCAAGGACGTCGAGCGCAAGGGCTTCGACTCCGCCCTTGCCTCCGTGACTGCGGGCGTCGTCGGAACCCTGATCGTCTGGAAGCTCGACCGGCTGTCCCGCAAGGGCATCGGCCAGGTCGGCAAGGTCCTGGACGACATCGAGAAAGCGGGCGGCCGTCTGGTCTCCGTGGTCGACGGCCTCGACACCTCGATCGACTCGGCCCGCATGGTCGTCGCCATGCTCGCCGAACTGGCCCGCTCCGAGTCGAAGAACCTCGGCACCCGCGTGGCCCACGCGAAGCGGCACCTGCGCCGACAGGGCCAGTGGATCGGCGGACAACCGCCGTACGGCCTGCTGGTCGACCCCACCACGAAAAAGCTGACACACGACCCCGAGACGGCCGTCTACGCCCGCCTGATCGCGGATGACGCGCTGGCCGGCAAGTCCCTCGTACAGATCGCCCGGCTGCTCAACGAGTACGACATCCCCTCCGCCCGGGGCGGCCAGTGGAACGCCGCGAGCATCATGAACCTGGTCAAGTCGCCCGCCTTCGCCGGTCTCATGCCCGAGACCGAAACCATCGAAGCCGAGGACGGCAGCCGCAAGTTCACCAGCCGCGTGTTCCCCTACCGAGACCCCGAGACGCTGGACACGGTCAGCATCGGGGAGGGAATCATCACCGTCGGCGAGCGCGAGCGAATCATCCGGCAACTCGAATCCCGGACCCGTATCCACGCGGGCAAGCGGATGCCGAAGCCGAACGGCACGGCGCTGCTCACCAGCCTGGTGTTCTGCGACGTTCCCGGGTGCGGCCGCCGGATGCACAAGGTCGGCAACAGCTACCAGTGCATGGCCCGTCGAGCGGGCAACCAGTGCCCCGGAGCCAGCGCCATGGCCGACCGGGTGGACGAGTACGTGTCCGAGCGCTTCCTGTCGCTGCTGCCCGCCCTGGATTTGGACGACCCCTTGCTGGTGACGATCGCCGACCGGTGGATGAAGCGCACCGATCCCGAAACCTTCGCAAAGCGGGACGCGATCGCCTCCGAAATCACTGACCAGGAAGCCCGGTTGGCCGACCTCGAAGACGCCCGCTACGTCCGAGGCGAGTTTGACCGCCCTGGTGCCCTCGACCGCTACGACCGCCTCGCCGCCCGACTCCAGAGCCGCATCGACGGCCTACGCGCCGACCTCGCCAACATCCCACTCCCCGCCGTCGACATCACTCCACTGCTCGACAGCGAAATGCTGCACCCCGCCTGGGCCGCATCGACGCAGGACCAGAAACGGGACCGCCTGTCCCTGGCCATAGACGGCGTCTTCATCAGCAAGGGAGAACGCGGCAAGCGCTTCATCCCGGAGCAGCGAGTCCGCATCAAGTGGGCCGAGATCAAGGAATAGCCGGCCCTGTAACGTCCCTACAGCCCCGGTACGGCCCTGAGCCTGCCGGGGCTTCGTCACGCCCGCAGACGGCCGTGCAGCGGGTGCACAGCGGCGCCCCCGGGCGCATGGTCGGTACGTGGCCTCGATCGTCATCCTCTTCGAGCTGGATGCCGACCAGGATCCGCCCACCGTCGCCCTGGTGCACGCGGCCGGGGCCGACCCGGACGCCCCGGAGGACCCCCAGGACCGGACGCTCTGCGGCAGGGACACCACGTCCATGGAGCACGCCCACTACGCCCCCAGCCGGCCCGGTGAGCCCTGGTACCCGCCCGCGTACTACGACCGGCGGTGCCGGGAGCGCGAAGGCCTGTTGCGGCGGTTCTGACCGGCGTGTCGGCTGGCAATCTGGCGTGCGCATGCCACTACAGCGGCGGATCCTGGTGTTCTGGTGTTTTGATGCCTGATTCCGAAACACCATAGAGATTTCTAAAGAGAGTCGAGATCGGCCTTCAAAACAGCAGAACACCAGGAAGGGCTTGCGCTCTAGAGGGGCCAGAGCCGCAACGGCCCGGGAAACGGGGGACACGGGGGAACCCCGGGAAGTCGTTGCGCTCTAGGGAAGGTGGGAGACGGGGAGTACCGCACACCCCTCGATGGCAGGTGGTCTGAGTGCCCCGTCTCCTTTCGCCCATGCACCACGAACCCCGCGCTACCGGGGTTGCCGCCGGAGTCGTGCAGCGAAGGGGGCCGCGTTGCCCACGAGTAGCCGCAGCCGGAAGGGGTCGTTGGGCTTACGCGGTCTCAGCCTGGAGGAATCGGTACGGCATTCCAGGTTTCGAGGTCTGTGTACGGGGCTCCGATGTCGCAAGCTTGCATGAGTACGTGGCCGAAGTGCGGGCCAAAGCCCGGTTCGGCTTCTAGGCAGACCTTAAATCCAGGGAATGGAGGGAAGTTGCTAAACTCCTCCTTGCTCTGGAATACCATGCCGCCCCCAACGGCCACCGACTCGAACACGGTTTCTGGCCCGTTGCATGGGGTCATAACGACCGTAGGATGAACAGTGGTTGCATAGCTTATGCATTGACCGGTCAACTTGTTTTCGAGCTTGATGTCGCCTATATCGCCCGACACGAGCAGAGCTTTCCAGCGCTGCTGATCTTCTATGAAGGGGCCGTTCAAGCGAATGGTTCCATCGACCTGGAACGTCTCTGACAGCACATCCATGGCGCGAACAGAACCAATTTGGTCTCGCACGGTGGTTCGTAGCTGGAACCAGCCAGCTGGTGGGTAGGCGTTAGCGGACGTTGCCGTGAGAGGGATTAACCCTCCAGACAGGACCAGGGCCGTGGTCAGCCTTAGAAGCGTCCGCCGGCCAGGCATTCGCCTGCGCATCACTGTCCCCTCTCGTGAGGGTGTGGAGATGTCCATCGGGGCGGCACTGGCACAGATTGGCCGCGCTGCTCCGGCTGCCTTTGGCATAGCCGTCTTAATCACCGTATCGCCAGTCCGGCGCTGCTGCGAGAGGTGTCCCTGCTGGGGCGTGACAGGCCCACGGATCACGTGATCCGTGACTTCACGGGGGAGGGGGAGTCATGCGCACACGGTGCCTTGACTGTAGGGGGTGGGCCACCCGCAACGGCCGGTGCGACGAGCACCACCGGGCCTACGAAACCGGTCGTACGGTGCAGTCGCATCGCAAGCGGCGGGCAGCCATAGCAAGCTGGTACGGATGCGGCGGCACATCTGCGGAAGGCTGTGCGTAAGGCCGGGCACGGCGACTGCGTGGCGCGTGGTGGGCGCTTCCTGCCCAGCGGCGTGGACATCGACCACCGGCAGCCACTTGCACTCGGCGGAGAGGACATCGACGGCAACGTTCAGGTGCTCTGCAAGAGCTGCCATCGGGCCAAGACCCGACGGGACTTCGACCACCAGCGTCCGCCGTTCTGACCGCGTGCTCGTGGTGCTGGGCGGGGCGCTCCGGAAGTTCACGGCCTGACCGCTCAGCGATCCCGGCCCCAGCTCGAAACACGCACCCTGGGTGTAACGCCGTTTTCAGGCCCCCAGTCGGGCAACTCGGCCTAGAAGAAGGGAAGTTCCGGCCGGAAGGCCAGGGCTCGACTGTTCCAGCCATGCGCGAGGGATCTCCAACAGCGAGCACGTTGCAATGATCCGGTCGTAGGGAGCGCCGTCCGGCCAGCCCCGCCGTCCGTCGCCCTCGACCACGGTCGGCGCGATTCCGGCCAGGTCCAGGTTCGCGCGGGCGCCTCGGGCGACATCCGGGTCGAACTCGATCGTCACGACGTTCGGGTTGCCCAGGCGGTGGGCCAGAAGGCCCGCGTTCCACCCCGTACCGGCACCAACCTCCAGCGCCCTGTCTCCCGGACGAACATCGAGGTCCTGGAGCATCGAAAAGATCATGGTGGGCATGGAGTTGGACGAACTAGGGGTCGTGCCAAGTCCGTCCCCATGGTGGTCTCCGTCGTCCCACTGCGTGGTCAACGGGATGTCGGAGTAGACCGCGCTCCGCCATGCCTCGGGGTCCTGCGACCGGTACACCACGGGGTTCTGTTCGGTGCCGTCCGCGATGCCCGGCCAGATGCGGTCCGGAACGAACAGCTCACGGGGTACGGCCTTGAAGGAGGGGAGCCAGTCCGTAGAGAGTGCGCCGCTGGCCATCAGCGCGGAGGCGAGCCCCTGGGGGCCCGCCTCCTTGTGCGTTTCGCCCGTCACTTGCCGCAGCCACCCGCCGGGGACGAGCCGTCGGACGTGTTGCCGCCCTCGTCGGACCCGCCGCCGCCGTGCCCGGCGCCCTTGTTGCTGTCGTCCTGCTGCCCGCCGCCCTTGCCGTCGCCGTTCCCGCCGCCGCGCTTGCCCATGGTCTTCCCCTCTCTGTCGGTCAGGCTGAGGCGTTCCTCTGCCTGTCGTGCACCTTGCTGCCCGTACCGGCCGGGTCCTTCCCCAGACGGACGGCACGGGGGTCTGTGAGGCGCTCAGCGCCACGGGTGGTTCGCCTCGCGCAGCCGGGCCAGAAGCTCAGTGCGCCGGTCGCGCTGCTCGGCCGTCAACGAAGCCTCGCTGAACTCCTCCGGGGTGAGAACCGGCCGGTGCTCGACGGGGTTCTGAGGGGGCCACGAGCGGGCCTTCATCCACCTGAACGGGTCCACAGGCTCAGCGGCCCCGTTGGGGCGCTTCATTGAGTCCTGCGGGACCTCCAGGGACTCATCCGTCATCGCGCACCGCCAGGCACTCTCCGTCGTCCGCGTGCTGGTCACGCCACTTGGCGACCTTGCGCAGGATCGTCGGGTTGTCCGGGTACTGCGCGGCCATGCCGTCGAAGAGTTCACATCCGGGGCACTGGCCGGCGTCCGCGGCGCTCTCAGCCGTGAGCGGCAGAATGCGGCCGACCAGATTCATTCGGCTATGCCCCGCCACAGGACGACCCCGCATTCCCCGTGTCGGGACACAGATCCGCGCCACAGGCACAGGCAGGCCACTCGCGAGAAATCCCCTGCGCAACCACACGCCCCGACACCTCGGCGTCGTAGTCGTCGAGGGGATTGAAGGAGGCCACTGACACGCGACGTGCCGCCTTGTGCTCGGAGAACGTCCGCGTGTCTCTGTCGTCCACCATCGTTTACCTCCTCCCGGCGAGTTCTCACAAAGATCCGGCAGCGCCCCGGGACGGTGAAACCTCGCTCAAAGGACACTTGAGAACGTCCCTCGCGCGGTACAACGTCCCTACAAGAGTCCGGACTTTGCGGGGAGACACGCGAGATGCCGAACGAGAGGCTGAAAGCCGTTATGGCGTCAGGCGGTTGGACGTGCGCCGCCCTGGCGGACAAAGCCGGCGTCGACGCCAAGTCGGTTGAACGTTGGGCCAATCAGAATCGGACGCCTCGTATGGGGACGGCCCGTGTGGCTGCCGAAGCGCTGGGAGAAGACATGTTCGCACTGTGGCCGAGCCTGCGGCAGCCACGTGCCGCGCGGACGATAAGCCCCCGAGCTGGTGGCCCTTTACGAGCAGCGGGCCGACCTACCGGTGTCCGTCATCGTAGGCTTGCTGGAGAAGGCCACCGAACACATCGACGTGCTGGTCTACGCCGCCGTTTTCCTCCACGAGGCCTACCCGCGGCTCAACGATCTCCTCCGGGAGCGCGCCGCCGAGGGCTGCACGGTCCGGATCGCCATCGGCGACCCCGACAGCGAGAACGTGAGGCAGCGCGGGGAGGAGGAGAAGTTCGGCCACGGCATCGAGTCCCGGTGCAGGCTCGCCCTCATGCACTACCGGCCGCTTGTCGGCACGCCCGGCATCGAGATCCGCACGCACGGGACAACGCTCTACAACAGCCTCTACCGGGCCGACGACCAGTTGCTGGCGAACGCCCACGTGTGGGGTGTGAACGCCTTCGGAGCGCCGGTCTGGCACCTTCGCCGGACAGGTGCGGGAACGCTCTTCGACACCTACGCTTCGAGCTTCGATGCGGTGTGGAGCACCGCCCGACCGGTCGAGGAGAGCTGATCCGTGGCACGGACCGAGTACTACGACGATCCTGACGCCCCCAAGCCCAACCGCCTTGTGGTCGCCGCCTCCGCCGTCGTGACGGACGAGGCAGGGCGCATCCTGCTCCAGCGGCGGGTCGACAACGGCCTGTACGCCCTGCCCGGCGGGACGATGGATCTCGGCGAGTCCCTTCCTGGCACGGCCGTGCGGGAGGTCTTCGAGGAGACCGGCCTGGAAGTCGAGATCACCGGCCTGGTCGGCACGTACACCGACCCGCGCCACGTCATCGCCTACTCGGACGGCGAAGTGAGGCAGCAGTTCAACATCTGCTTCACCGCCCGGGTAACCGGCGGCACGCTGCGCATCTCCGACGAGTCCACCGACCTCCGCTTCGCCTTCCCCGAGGAGATCGCCGACCTGCCGATGCACCACACCCAGCACCTACGGCTCCAGCACTTCCTGGAACAGCGGATTTCTCCCTACCTCGGCTAGACCGGAAGCCCTAGAAATCAGCTCTCCGGAGATAAGGCCGCGCAGCACGATTCACCTGGGCTCTCCGCGAGACAGAATGGAGACCACTCCGCTTGGAAGAGAGTCACCCTCCGGAGCACCTGCGGACGCACCGCTCACTGAATTCCGGGGCGTTCGCGATGCAATCGTCTCAAATAGAGAGACTGGCACTCGGGCCTCATAGGCCAATCCGTCCAGATCTGCGCCGTCTTCCTCTAGCAGCCCCACGGCCTGAGCCAGTAGAGACGGCTGCTCAACCGCCGGCATGACGCCCGGCTCCTGCCTACGCCACCCTTTCGCAGACAAGAAGGAGACAGCGTTCCTGTATGTAACCTCCCCCATTACCCCCAACCGACGAGCACGATAAAGGAGTGCTTGGAGACTTACCCCCCAGGTTTGCTTGATCTGAGCAAGCCGGGCCCAGTCCGCTGACGACGGAAGCAAGTCTTTCATCTCGTCGGCAGGCATCAGGAGTTCGGCAGCAAAGTTATGCGCCTGATCTTCAACCTTACGGCCGCCAGGCTCCGAGTCCGCATGCATGACCAGGTGACCGATTTCATGCGCTACATCAAATCGCTGCCTAAAGTAATCTCGCTTCGTCGGGTTCAGCACAATGACCGGCCGAACCCTACTGTCAAATGAATAGGCGTCCACCGAAGAAGCTTGCGGCGGACTGAAAACGATAAGAATTCCGTGGTTCTCCGCAATGCGGACTAGATGACCAACAGGCCCGTCCGGGAGATTCCAGAGCTTTCGCAGTTCCCGAGCGGCTCTTTCCGGGGATTCCTCCAACTCCGATTCAACATCAACCGGCACACTGGGAAGGTCCACCTCGGGAAATTCGATATGCCGCTCAAGCGAGGCGGCCGCGTCGATTGTAGCCAAGCCGTAGGCCGTAGCTTGGTCACGAGAGATCTGCGTGGTTGATCTAAGCGACCGAAAATGAGGCGTGCGGTCAGAGAAATCAATCTCCCCAGGACCTGACAAGAAGAACGTCGGGTCCACGCTCAAAGAGAGACACAGCTGAGCCACTGTTGCTGCCGCCGGGCGCTTACTTCCATTCTCGTATGAAGCTACAGCCGTCGGCGTTTTACCGATCATTGCGGCGAGAGCGTTCTTACGGAGGCCCGCCAATTGACGGGCCAACCGAAGACGCCTGCCGTCAAACAGGCGCGCTACATCACCGACCTGAGGTGCCGGACGGTGAACGGTGTGCATGTCTATCCAATCGTTTCTCGGGTAGGCGCTTCCATCGGCTGAACACGCCGACGAACAGGCGCATCGGGCACAACATGAGGAGTGGGTGCCAGGGGTACCGGCTGCGTCGTGACGGGAGCATAGCCACCGAAGCCAGGAGCACTCTTCAGCAGGTCATACTTCCACCACCAGGCCGCTCCCCCGCCCTTGTTCATTCGTGGACGTCCGATGAAGAACTCGCGAACGCGAAACTCCGGGTGGACGCTGTGCGCAACCACGAGGGTTCTGGCTACCAAAGCCTCCACATCCAGCTCCGGAACCTCCGGCTGAAGCGAGACGTCCCCGAACATCTCAATCTCCTCGAAGGGCAGCATCGGAACGTCAGGACTCTGCTGGGCAGCAACCTTGCGCTTGGTCGGACTCTTCTGCTGCCAATGAATCTTGTCCACAGTCCCATGCGGATACGAAGTCAGCAGCCATCGCCACTCGCCCGACTGCCAACCCGGAGATCCGTTCAGGTCGGAGACCGATGCCACCCCAGCCGAGATCCTGGGCATCGAAAGGTAGCTGTCGCCCAGTCCGCTCGCCACGACATCCATACCCGCGTCGGCCTCACCCGCACCGACAACGTAGGGGCCGCACGAGAAGACTCGGTGGAGGCGGTCCAGCAGGAGCTTGTGGGCCGTGTACCCGATCCACCCCTGATCATGGCCCGTCGCGGGGTCATAGTCCTCCAGCAGTCGGCCGTACGCGGACTCGCCGGCCCAACGAATCGCGTCGAGGGCACCAGCGCCCTCAAGATCGCCAATGGCGTCCTCTTCCTCGCTCATGAGTCAGAGCATACTCCAATCCAGTAACTCGCGCGTGAAACTGAACCATGTGTCGCCCATGCCGCCCCCCGATGAACTTGAGGCCTAATCGAACATCGATCGAACACTACAGCGGTGGACTGACGCACGACCACTACCCAGACGTGAAATGCGGCAGCACCCTCTGCGGTTAGATGAGGGCATGGCTTCTCGTGCACGTGTCCGCGCCCCCGAGCTGGTCGGCGCCGGTGGATGGCTCAACACAGGCGGCAAGGAACTCAAGCTTGCCGACCTGCGAGGTAAGTGTGTCGTACTAGACTTCTGGACCTTCTGCTGCATCAACTGTCTGCACGTCCTGGACGAGCTCCGCGAGCTGGAGGAGCGGCACCGCGACACCGTGGTGATCGTCGGGGTGCACTCGCCCAAGTTCGTGCACGAGGCCGACCACCAGGCCGTGGTGGACGCCGTCGCCCGGTACGAGGTGCACCACCCGGTGCTGGACGACCCGGAGCTGGCGACCTGGAAGCAGTACGCCGTCCGCGCCTGGCCGACGCTCGTGGTGATCGACCCCGAGGGCTACGTGGTGGCCCAGCACGCCGGTGAGGGCCACGCGCACGCGATCGCCCGGCTGGTGGCCGAGCTGGAGGCGGAGCACGAGGCCAAGGGCACGCTGCGCCGCGGCGACGGCCCGTACGTGCCGCCGGAGCCGAGCAGCGAGGACCTCAAGTTCCCCGGCAAGGCGGTGCGGCTGCCGAACGGCCACTTCCTGGTGGCCGACTCCGGCCACCACTCGCTGGTCGAGCTGGCCGAGGACGGCGAGACGGTGGTGCGCCGGATCGGTGACGGGCAGCGCGGCCTGGTGGACGGCACCAGCCCCCGGTTCAGCGAGCCCCAGGGCCTCGCGCTGCTCCCCGAAGGCAGCCCGTACGACGTCGTCGTCGCGGACACCGTGAACCACGCGCTGCGCGGGGTGCGGCTGGCCGACGGCAGCGTGACCACCCTGGCGGGCACCGGCCGCCAGTGGTGGCAGGGCACGCCGACCGAGGGCCCGGCCCGCGAGGTGGACCTCTCCTCGCCGTGGGACGTCGCCTGGTTCGACGGCCGGGTGTGGATCGCGATGGCGGGCGTGCACCAGCTGTGGGCGTACGACCCGGCGGCCGGCACGGTCGCCGTGGCGGCCGGCACCACCAACGAGGGCCTGGTGGACGGCCCGGTCGCGGAGGCCTGGTTCGCCCAGCCGTCCGGCCTCGCGGTCTCCGCGGACGGCGGGCGGCTCTGGGTCGCCGACTCGGAGACCTCCGCGCTGCGCTTCGTTTCACGTGAAACGGGGACGGTCGAAACGGCCGTCGGGACCGGGCTGTTCGACTTCGGCCACCGGGACGGCGCCGCCGACCAGGCCCTGTTCCAGCACCCGCTGGGCGTCACCGTGCTGCCGGACGGCTCGGTGGCCGTCAGCGACACCTACAACCACGCGCTGCGCCGCTTCGACCCGGCGAGCGGCGAGGTCACCACGCTGGCCACCGACCTGCGCGAGCCCTCCGGGGCGGTGCTGGTCGACGGCGACATCGTGGTCATCGAGTCGGCCCGGCACCGGCTGACCCGGCTGCGGCTGCCGGAGGAGGCGGTGCGGGTGGAGTCGGTGGCGCACCGCACCCAGCGCGCGGCCACCGAGGTCGCCCCGGGCGCCCTGCGGCTGGACGTGGTGTTCGAGGCCCCGAGCGGCCAGAAGCTGGACGAGCGCTACGGCCCGTCCACCCGGCTGCTGGTCAGCTCGACCCCGCCCGAGCTGCTGGTCTCCGGTGCGGGCGCGGACTCCGCCCTCTCCCGCGAGCTGGTGCTCTCCGCCGAGGTGACCGAGGGCGTGCTGCACGTCTCGGCGATGGCCGCCTCCTGCGACGACGACCCGGAGATCGAGTACCCGGCCTGCCACGTGCACCAGCAGGACTGGGGCGTGCCGGTGAAGCTGGTCGCCGACGGCGTGCGCCGCCTCCCGCTGGTCCTGGCGGGCATGGAGTAACCGGGCAAGACGCGAAGGGGCCCGCCGGCGGACCGGCGGGCCCCTTCGCGGCTACGTGCTCAGCCCTCCAGGAAGGCCTTGATCGCGCTGGCCAGCAGGTACGGGTCCTCGGCCCCGCACAGCTCGCGCGCGGAGTGCATCGACAGCGCCGCGATGCCGCAGTCCACCGTCTTGATGCCCAGCCGCGCCGCGGTGATCGGACCGATCGTCGTCCCGCAGGGCATCGCGTTGTTGGACACGAAGCTCTGCCACGGCACGCCGGCCTTCTCGCAGGCGGCCGCGAACACCGCCCGGCCGACCCCGTCGGTCGCGTAGCGGTTGTTGACGTTGACCTTGAGGATCGGCCCGTTGTTCGGCAGCGGGTGGTGGCCCGGCTCGTGCCGCTCGGAGTAGTTCGGGTGGACGGCGTGGCCCATGTCCGAGGACAGGCAGACGGTGCCGGCCAGCGCGCGGGCGCGGTCCTCCGGGGAGCCGCCGCGGGCGTACACCGTCCGGTCCAGCACGTTGCCGAGCAGCGGGCTCTGCGCGCCGGTGTCCGACTCGCTGCCGGTCTCCTCGTGGTCGAAGGCGGCCAGCACCGGGATGTACGGCAGCTCCACCTCGCCCCCGGCGGCGGCGACGGCCACGGCGGCCAGCGCGGCGGTGGCCGCGTGCACCGAGAGCAGGTTGTCCAGCCGCGGGCCGGCCAGCAGCTCGCGGTCACGGCCCAGGTACGAGGCGGGCTGGACGTCGTGAGTCATCAGGTCCCAGCCGGCCACCTCCTCGGCGGCCAGCCCGGCCCGCTCGGCGACGTAGCCGATCAGCGAGCCCTCGTCGACCGGGCCGAGGCCCCAGATCGGGGTGACGTGCCGCTGCCGGTCCAGCTTCATGCCGTCGTTGACCTGGCGGTCCAGGTGGATGGCGAGCTGGGGCACGCGCAGCAGCGGCTCGTCCAACTGGACGAGCCGCGCGCTGCCGTCCTTCAACGCGAGTCTGCCGGACAGGCCGAGGTCACGGTCCAGCCAGGTGTTCAGCGGCACCCCGCCGTAGATCTCCACCGCGACCTGCCGCCACCCGGCGGAGCCGGTGTCGGGGACCGGCTTCACGCGCAGGTTGGGCGAGTCGGTGTGGGTGCCGACGATCCGGAACGGCGTCTCCGGCCCCGCCCCCTCCGGCAGGTACCAGGCGATCAGCGCACCACCGCGGATCAGGTAGCGCCCGCCGGCCGCCGCGTCCCAGGCGTCCGCTTCCGCGACCTGACGGAACCCCGCCTTCTCCAGGCGCTCGGCGGCGCTCGCGACCGCGTGGTACGGGGACGGCGAGGTGCCGAGGAACGCGATCAGATCGTCGGTGTGCGTCCGGTCGAAGAAGGCCCGGCGGGCGGCGGTCGACATACTGCTCCAGGGTCGAGGGAGGGCCGAAGCCGGATGGGGGATCGGCTTCGCACCTTGAGCATATGCCCGTACACGGACATGGCATTCGGGACCGGGCAACGGTTTCGGAACACCGGCGCGATCCCGAACCCGCCTCCCACCGGCCCTTCTTCACGCCCTGGTCCGACCCGGTCGCACACCGTCAGCGGAGCACGGACCGCGGCCGCGCCGCACGGCCCTGCCGCGCACCGAAAAGCCGGGAACCCCCACCCGCGCCCGACCGCCGGGTGATAACACTCGTCGCAGTGAAGTCCTCGGGGAGAGGGATGAGTTGACCACGACGACGAAGACCGCCGACGGCACCGCCGACCCGCCGCCTCCCCCGCCCGCCCCGTCGCGGGCCGCGCGGCGGCGGCGGGCGCTGCTGGGGGTGGCGCTGGCCGCCGCGCTGGTGGCGGTGGGCGGGGTGGGGGCGGCGGCGCTGGTGAAGTCCCCGGCGGAGCGGGCCGCGCGGACCGCTCCGCCGCCGAACAGCCTGCTGACCGCGCCGGTGGTCAGCCGGGTGCTGACGCCCTCGACGGTCGCCCGCGCGGTGGTGTACCCGCCCGCGCAGTACGACGTGGTCCCGACCGCGGCCTCGACCGAGGTGACCGGCCTGTTCGTCTCGAAGCTGGGCGTGCGCCAGGGGGACCTGGCGGTGGCCGGGAGGCTGCTCGCCGAGGTGTCCGGGCAGCCGCTGTTCGCCCTGCCCGGGCCGGTGCCCGCGTACCGCGACCTCAAGCCGGGCAGCACCGGCCCCGACGTGGCCGAACTCCAGTCCGCACTGGCCGGGTTGGGGCACGGGAGCGGCGAGGACGACCAGGGCTCGTACGGGCCCGGCACCGCCGCCGCGGTGACGGGGTTCTACCGCGCGCTCGGCTACCCGGTGCCGACCACCGGCGCCACCACCCAGCAGGCCGTGGACACCGCGCGGAAGGCGGTCGACACCGACCGGCAGACGGTGGACGGCCTCACCGCGCAGAAGCAGAAGGAGGCGGGCGCCACCGCACCGCCCCCGACCCCGCCCCCGACCCAGCAGCCCCAGCAGCCCCGGCCCTCCACCGGCGACCTCGACCGGCAACTCGCCAACGCCAGGAAGCAGTTGGCGGACGACCGGGCCGCCCTCGGCAAGGCCGAGGCCGTCAACGGCCCGATGGTCCCGGCCGCCCACGTGCTGTTCCTGCCCGCCCTCCCGGCCACCGTCACCGCCGTCAACGGCGCGGTCGGCTCGCCGGTCTCCGGCGCCCTGCTGTCGCTCACCAGCGGTGGCCTGGCCGTCACCGGCCAGCTGACCCCGGCCCAGGCGGCCGGCGTCCAGCCGGGCATGGCCGTCGAGCTGCTCGCCGAGGACTCCGGCACCACCGCCCCCGGCACCGTCGCCCAGGTCGGCGCCCCGACCACCGCTGCCCCGGCCGGCAAGGTGATCACCCTGGGCGGCTCGGGCGCGCCGGGGGGCTCCAACCCCGCCCAGCCCGGCCCCGCCCAGCCCGGCGCCGCGGGCCCGGCCGCCGGAGCGCCCAACAGCCAGCCGGGCGGCCAGAGTTACGTACCGGTCACGATCACCCCGGACGCCCCGCTGCCCGCCGCCCTGAACGGCAGGAACGTCCGCCTCACCGTCCTGAGGGCCAGGGCCGGCGCCCCCGTCACGGCCGTCCCGGTCGCCGCGATCTCCACCGACGCGGCGGGCCGGACCTCCGTCACCCGGGTGGATCCCGCCGGGAACCGCAGCACCGTCCCGGTCGCCACCGGCGTCACCGCGGACGGCCTGGTGGCCGTCACCCCCGCCGAGGGCGCCCGGCTGCGCGACGGCGACCAGGTGGTGGTCGGCAAGTGACCCCGCCGGCGACGGACTCCCCCGCCGCACCGCCCGTCATCGCCCTGCACGGCGTCGGCCGCACCCACCCCGGCCGCCCGCCCGTCGTCGCCCTGCACCCCACCGACCTGACCGTCCACCGCGGCGAGTACCTGGCCGTCACCGGCCCGTCCGGCTCCGGCAAGTCCACCCTGCTGCACCTGCTCGGCCTGCTCGACACCCCCACCGGCGGCCGCTACGAGCTGGACGGCATCGACACCGCCGGCCTGCGCGACCGGGACCGCTCGGCCCTGCGCGGGCACCGGATCGGCTTCGTCTTCCAGTCCTTCCACCTGCTCCCGCACCGCACCGCCGAGGAGAACGTCCTCCTCGCCCAGGTCTACAACCGCACCCCGCGCCGCGCCCGCCGCGCCGCCGCGCTGGCGGCGCTGCGCCTGGTCGGCCTCGGCCACCGCACGGACGCGCTGCCCGGCACCCTGTCCGGCGGCGAGCGCCAGCGGGTGGCGATCGCCCGCGCCCTGGTGAACCGGCCCAGCCTGCTGCTGTGCGACGAGCCGACCGGCAACCTGGACCCGGCCAACGCCGCGGCGGTGCTGGACCGGTTCGACGCCCTGCACGCCGAGGGCTTCACCCTGCTGGTGATCACCCACGACCCCGCCGTGGCCGCCCGCGCCGACCGCCGGCTCCTGCTCCGCGACGGCCGCCTGACCGTGCCCGAGGTGGTCTGAATGGCCCGCCCCACGCCTCCCGGACCGTCCTCCCGCCTCAGCCCCCGCGACCTGCTCTCCGAGGCGCTCTCCGGCCTCCTGCAACGCCCCGGCCGCTCGGCGCTGACCCTGCTCGGCACCGTGCTGGGCATCGGCGCCTTCGTCGCCGTCCTGGGCCTGACCGCGACCGCCACCGGCCGGATCGACGAGCGGTTCAGCCTGACCAGGGCCACCACCGTCACCGTCACCGACCTGCCGCGCACCGACGGCGTCGCCCCCGGCACCAACCCGCCGAGCGACTTCCCCGCCGACGCCGACCGCCGGATCGCCGCGATCGACGGCGTCCGGGCCGGCGGCGTCTGGTGGCCGGTGCCCGGCACCCCGACGCTCTCCCGCCGCCCGGACGGCCCCGACGAGGGCGCCGGACTGTCCGTCCTGGCCGCCACCCCGGGCGCGGTCGCCGCGATGGAGCCGACCCTGACCGCCGGGGTCACCCTGGACGCGTTCGTCCAGGACACCGCACAGCCGGTGGTGCTGCTCAGCGAGGCCGCCGCCGCACGCCTCGGGGTGAGCCGCCTGGACGCCCAGCCGGCGGTCTTCATCGACCGCCTCCCGTACACCGTCGTCGGCGTCTACGCGGACGTCCGGCGCGGGCCCGGCGCCCTGCTGGGCCTGATCGTCCCGGCCGGCACGGCCTTGGAGCACTTCGGGAACCCGGCCCCGCAGCCGGACCGCGGCGCCCAGGGCCTGGTCGCCACCCGGATCGGCGCGGCGCCCGTGGTGGCGGCCCAACTCCCGCTCGCCCTGCGGCCGGACGCCCCGACCGCGTTCACCGCCGTCCCGCCGCCGGACCCGCACGGCCTCCAGGACACGGTGGCCTCCGACCTGACCGGCCTGTTCCTGGCCCTGGCCGGGATCTGCCTGCTGGTCGGCGCCGTCGGCATCGCCAACACCACGCTGGTCGCCGTCCTGGAACGGACCGCGGAGATCGGCCTGCGCCGCTCGCTGGGCGCCCGCACCGGCCACATCGCGGCCCAGTTCCTCACCGAGTCGACGGCCCTGGGCACCCTCGGCGGCCTGATCGGCACCGGCCTCGGCGTGGTCACGGTGGTCGGCGTGGCCGCCGCCCGGGACTGGACCGCCGTCCTCCAGCCCGCCAGCACCCTGCCCGCCCCCCTGATCGGCACCGCCGTCGGCCTCCTCGCCGGCCTCTACCCGGCCCTGCGCGCGGCCCGCACCGACCCCCTCCAGGCCCTGCACGGCGGCACCTAGAGGTGCGACAACGCCGAAGGGCCCGGTGGCAGCCGGGCCCTTCGGTGTGAGGGTGTCGTCAGGCGGTTCAGAAGAGGAGGGCGCAGGCCTTAGAAGGCCTCCTCCGCCAGCTCCATGATCTCGTTGTCGATGCCCTCGGCGATCGCCCGCTGCGGGGCGATGGTCGGGAGGACGTTCTTGGCGAAGAAGCGGGCGGCCGCGACCTTGCCCTGGTAGAACGGCACGTCCTTCTCGGAGGCGCCGGCCTCCAGCTTGGCCAGGGCCACCGCGGCCTGGCGCAGCAGCAGCCAGCCGACCACGACGTCGCCGGAGACCATCAGCAGGCGGGTGGTGTTGAGGCCCACCTTGTACATGTTCTTGACGTCCTGCTCGACCGAGGTCAGGTCGGCGATGAGCTTGCCGACGATGGCCTCCAGGTCGCCGGCGGCCTTGGCGAGCAGCTCGCGCTCGGCGGCCAGGGCGTCGCCGCCCTCGGCGGAGCCGAGGAACTTCTGGATCTGCTCGTTGAGGGCGGTGAGCGCCTGGCCACCGTCCTTGACGATCTTGCGGAAGAAGAAGTCCTGGCCCTGGATGGCGGTGGTGCCCTCGTACAGGGTGTCGATCTTGGCGTCGCGGATGTACTGCTCGATCGGGTACTCCTGCAGGTAGCCGGAGCCACCGAAGGTCTGCAGGGACTGGGCGAGCTGCTCGTAGGACTTCTCCGAGCCGTAGCCCTTGACGATCGGGAGCAGGAAGTCGTTGAGGCGCTCGGCGGCCTCGTCCTTCTCGCCGCGCAGCTTGGCGGCCATCATGTCGTCCTGGACGGACGCGGTGAACAGGACCAGCGCGCGCATGCCCTCGGCGTAGGCCTTCTGGGTCAGCAGCGAGCGGCGCACGTCCGGGTGGTGGGTGATGGTGACGCGCGGGGCGGTCTTGTCCAGGAACTGGGAGATGTCGGCACCCTGCACGCGCTCCTTGGCGTACTCCAGGGCGTTCAGGTAGCCGGTGGAGAGGGTGGCGATGGCCTTCGTGCCGACCATCATCCGGGCGAACTCGATGATCTTGAACATCTGGCGGATGCCGTCGACCTTCTCGCCCAGCAGCCAGCCCTTGGCCGGGTGCTTGGCACCGAAGGTCATCTCGCAGGTGTTCGAGGCCTTGAGGCCCATCTTGTGCTCGACGTTGGTGGCGTAGACGCCGTTGCGCTCGCCCAGCTCGCCGGTCTCCCAGTCGAAGTCGAACTTGGGGACGATGAACAGACCGAGGCCCTTGGTGCCCGGCTTGCCGCCCTCGGGGCGGGCCAGCACCATGTGGATGATGTTCTCGGACATGTCGTGCTCGCCCGAGGTGATGAAGCGCTTGACGCCCTCGATGTGCCAGGAGCCGTCCTCCTGCTGGATCGCCTTGGTGCGGCCGGCGCCCACGTCGGAGCCCGCGTCGGGCTCGGTGAGGACCATGGTGGAGCCCCACAGGCGGTCGGTCATCCGCTTGGCGACCTCGAGCTGCTCCTCGGTGCCCTCCTCGGCGATGACGCCGGCGAAGGCCGGGCCGGAGGAGTACATCCAGATGGCGGGGTTGGAGCCCAGGATCTGCTCGGCGAAGGCCCAGATCAGCGAGTTCGGGGTGACCTGGCCGCCGATGGACTCCGGGATGCCCAGGCGCCACCACTCGGCGTCCATGAAGGTCTGGTAGCTCTTCTTGAACGTGGCCGGGACCGGGGCGGTGTTGGTCTCCGGGTCGAAGACCGGCGGGTTGCGGTCGGCGTCGACGAAGGACGCGGCGAGGTCGTTCTCGGCGAGGCGGGCGATCTCGCTGAGGATGTTCTTCGCGGTCTCGACGTCCATGTCCGCGAACGGCCCGGTGCCGTACACCTGGTCGCGACCGAACACCTCGAAGAGGTTGAACTCCACGTCCCGCAGGTTGGACTTGTAGTGACCCATGGCCGTTTTCTCCGGTTCGTCGCTTCCGGGAGACCGCCGCGTTTCGGGCGCCCCGTACCCACCAGTAGGCATCATGATGCTACCCAGCGGTAACTTGGGCAAGCCCCCGGCGGTGAATCCGGTATGAACGTGGTCACGTCCCACAAGCCGGGGCGACCACTCCTTGTCAGGATCGACGCCAGCGCGGGCGGGTGCGCTCCCGCTAGCCTGTCCGTGTGTACGGATATGACCAGAACGCATACCCGGGTGACCCCTACCAGCAGCAGGCGGGTCCGCAGCCGGGCATGAACGGCATGCCCGGACCGGACGCGTACGGCGCCCAGGGGCAGGCGCCCCAGCAGTCGCTGTACCCCGAGCCCTCCCCGCCGTCCCTGGCGGACGCGGTGCGCGCCTTCACCACGGGCTCGATGGCGGTCGAGGACTTCCAGGCCATCTTCATCACCTCGAAGGTGCACTGCCCGCGCGGCGAGCGCCCCGGCTTCCTGGCGCTGCACAACACCCCGACGCCGGTGATCCCGATGTTCAGCTCGCTCAAGGAGCTGCGCCGCTACGCGGGCAAGGACTCCAAGCACTTCACCGTCACCGGCGCCGAGGTGCTGGACCTGCTGCCGACCGGCTACGGCTTCGCGCTGGACATGGAGGGCGAGCACCGGATGGTGTTCGACGCCAAGGCCGTGGAGCAGATGGTCGACTTCACCATGCGCCGGATGTACGGCTGACGGACGGCCCACCCCGGGAGAGGAGCCCCGCGCTCCTTCGTCACCACATAGTTCAACTTTCAACTTGCTTGTTGTTGAGGATTGAACTATTCTCGTGGACGTAGGCCAGAGAACCCCCCTCGAAGGAGGCCGACATGCCCGCCGTGACCGTCGACAACCCGCTGACCCTCCCGCGCGTCACCACGCCGGACCAGACCGTCGCCACCCCGCGGCCGGTGCTCACCGTCGCCACCGCCCCCGAGGGCTTCGAGGGCGAGGGCTTCCCGGTCCGCCGCGCCTTCGCCAAGATCAACCAGAAGTACCTCGACCCGTTCATCATGATGGACCAGATGGGCGAGGTGGACTACGCGGCCGGCGAGCCGAAGGGGACCCCCTGGCACCCGCACCGCGGCTTCGAGACCGTCACCTACATCATTGACGGAACGTTCATCCACCGGGACTCGCACGGCGGTGGCGGCACGATCACCGACGGCGACACCCAGTGGATGACCGCCGGCTCCGGCCTCCTGCACATCGAGACCCCGCCGGAGTCCCTGGTGCGGTCCGGCGGCCTCTTCCACGGCCTCCAGCTCTGGGTGAACCTGCCCGCCTCGGACAAGATGATCACCCCGAAGTACCAGGACATCCGCGGCGGCAGCGTCAAGCTGCTCGGCTCCGAGGACGGCGGCGCGCTGCTCCGGGTGATCGCCGGCGAGCTGGACGGCCACCAGGGCCCGGGCACCACCTTCACCCCGATCACCATGATCCACGCGTCGGTCAACCCCGGCGCCCAGGTCACCCTGCCCTGGCGCGCCGACTTCAACGCCCTCGCCTACGGCCTCGCGGGCAACGGTTCGGCCGGTGCCGAGCGCCGTCCCTTCCACCGGGGCCAGGCCGTCGTCTTCGGCGACGGCGACTCGATCACCATCCGCGCCGACGAGAAGCAGGACTCCCGCGACAACAACTTCGAGGTGGTCCTACTCGGCGGCCTCCCGATCCGCGAGCCCGTCGCCCACTACGGCCCGTTCGTGATGAACAGCCACCGCGAGCTCCAGCAGGCCATGGAGGACTTCCAGGCCGGCCGCCTCGGCACCATCCCCACCGACGCCCACTGACGCCCACGGACACCCACTGACGTCGGCACACCCGAAGGGCCCGGACCGCAACGGTCCGGGCCCTTCGCCATGTTCGCACCGGAAGCCTCCGGAGTCCCATCCTCCCCTTGTCGCACGGGTGTTGACACCTGCTCCGAGCGTCTCCCCATAATGTCGATTGGTCTGAACCATTGGCCAAATTGGTCGAGACCACAACGGGAGGAACCCCACCATGCGCCGTGCCGTCCGGCGGCTCGCCGTACTCGCCGTACTCGCCTCGACACCGCTGATCGCCCTGACCGGTGCCACCGCGGCCGAGGCCCGGCCGACCATCGACACCAGCTCGTACTCCGTCTACGACGGGACGGGCACCTGCTCGATCAACGTGCACTTCTACTACAGCTCGCACTGGTACGTGCAGTACGACCTGATCAACCACGGCAACGGCACCCAGGGCTGCGAAGCCGGCGCGTACACCAGCGACCAGGGCTGGGTCGGCCAGATCACCGGCGGCAGCTTCTCCACCAGCGACGACCCCTCCCGCTACGTGCGGCCGTGGGTGCAGAAGGTCGGCGACTCGTCCAGCTTCCGCTGGGGCCAGAACCGCTGACCCGCACCACCCACCCCGCACCACCCGGGCAGCACCCCCCGGGCAGCACCGCCTGAGCAGCGCCTCCGCCGGCTACAGCAACGCGTAGACGGCGGAGGCGTCGTCGTGGGTCTTGCCGCGCGGCCAGCGCTCGCAGCCCGCGTCCGCCCGCTCCACCTCGCGGACCTGGGCGATCAGCTCACCGGGACCGGACTCGGCGAGCAGCTGCAGCACGTCCCCCCAACTGCCCAGCCCGAAGCGCTCGGTGTAACGCGAGGCCCCGTCGGTGAGGGCGGCCAGCGCGTGCAGCCGGTCCAGCCGGACGAAGCCGGTCTCGGCGTGCTCGGCGGCCCGCGGACTGGCGGCGGCGATCCACGGCCCGGTGCCCCGGTTCCGGGCGGCGCGCACCGCCAGCGCGTACTCCAGGTGCAGCGCGGCCCGCTCGGCCGACCCCGGGACGGTCGCCCAGACCTGGCGGCGCAGCCCCTCCCCGCCGGGGAAGCGCTGGTTGTCGCCGATCACCTTGGGCGGGCCGTCCTTGAACTCCAGCACCAGCAGCGAGTCCCCGAGCACCAGGTACTCCAGCGACTCGCCGTGCCGCCGGGCCGCGACCACCATCGCCGCGGGCGTGTTGGCGTGGCCGAGGTCGCAGCGGCCGCCGTGCAGCGCGGCCGTCTCCACGATGGCGTCGGCCAGGCACTCGGCGATCGAGCGGTCCACCCGGTCGGTCAGCCGGGCGAGCAGGTGCACCCCCAACCGGCGGACGTACCAGGCGGTTCCGTGCCGGCACCCGGACTCCAGGCCGGCCGGCGAACTGGCGCCGTCCAGCAGGACCAGCGCCTCCGGCGAGGCCGCCGCGAAGTCCTCGCTCTCGCGGTCGGGCCGCCGTGCTTCCCCTGCGAGCTGTAGCTGCATCCCGACAGTGTGGCCGCCACCCCCGGCCCGCGCCCAGACCCCTGCGCCGGTGTGGCACGGGCCGGGGCCGGTTTCCGGTGGCAGCCGGGGCGATTCGGCCATACCGTCGGATAACGACTGGACAATTCGGCCAATCAGGGCCGTCCAGGTTTGACACCACCTTCGGGTGCCCGGGCGGCCCGGGACTGACGAGGAGCGGAAGATGTTCTGGCAGTTCATCGTGTTGCTCGCCGCCGCGCTCGGCTTTCCGACCGCCGCACTGTTCTTCCTGATCGGCGGACCGCGCTTCCCCGACGAGCGGCGCGGCCCCGACGCGTAACCCCCCGGGCCGGGCCGGGCCGGGTCGCTCCTTCTAGGCGCGCCAGGCCGGGTCGCGGCCGAGCAGCGCCAGTGCCCGCTCGAACCGGCCCGCGCCGCCGCCGGGGGCAAGCCCCGGCCCGAACGGCCGGCCGGGCCCCCGGAACTCCGGGGTGTCCGGGACGGCCCCGGTCACCGCCAGCAGCGCGCCCGCCAGTTCCTCGTCGCCGTCCACCGCCGCGACCAGCCGCCCGGCGCCGCCGAGCGCCGCGGCGGCGTCCCAGCCGTGCACCAGGGTGTCCAGCAGGTGGAAGCCGACGGCCAGGTCGAGCGGGAACGGCTCGTCGGTACGGAGCTCGGGCAGCCAGAGCGCCCGCCCGGCGGCGGCCGCCTCCCGGAAGGCGGCGGTGAGGTCGGCGCCGGTACGGCGGAAGTCCTCCGCCGGGTCGGCACCCAGCGGGATGTCCGCGAACAGCGCCAGGTCCGGACCGGCGCCCCGGGCGGCCGCGGCGAAGCCCCGGTGCTGGCCGACGCAGTGCGCCAGCAGCGCACCCAGGGTCCACCCCTCGCACGGGGTGGGCCGGCCCAGCTGCTCCGGCCGGACGGCGGCCATCACCTCGACGGCCGACGCCACGGCCCGCGCGTGCAGTTCGACGATCCTCATGCGGCCGCGACCCCCGTTCCGGCGGCGACGAAGCCGATCACCTGGTCCACCACGGCCGGTTCCGCGACGATCCGGCGGTGGCCGAGCCCCCGGGTGACCACCAGGTCGAGTCGTTCCCCGTACGCCCGCTTCAAGCGGTGCGCCTGGCCGAGCGGCACCACGTCGTCGTCCTCGTCGTGCAGCACCAGGACCGGCAGCCCGATCTCCGCCGCCCGGCGCGCGGCGTCGTACCGCTCCCAGACCCCGGCGTCCCCGGCGAACAGGTCCTGCTCGATGCGGCGGCGCAGCGCCCGCTCGACGGTGGCGTCCAGGCCCAGTCCGGCGCAGAAGGCGGCCGGGAAGAAGCCCACCTCGGACACCCCGGAGACGGCCGCCAGGCGGCCCGCCCGCAGGCCGTCGCCGAGCGCGCCGAAGGCCGCGCAGACGCCCAGCGAGTGCGCCACCACGGCCTCGAACGGCCCGTACCGGTCCTGGAGTCGCAGCGCCAGTTCGCGGTACTCCAGCACGCTGGTGGCGCGTCCGCCGGAGTCGCCGTGGCCCGGCGCGTCGAAGGCCAGGACGCTCAGGCCGAGGGCGCGCAGCCGGGGGACGAAGGGCGCGAAGCGGGACGCCCGGGAGCGCCAGCCGTGCAGCAGCAGGACGGGCCGTTCGCCGCTGCCCCAGCGGTAGCCGACCACGGGTCTGCCGTCGACGGCGAGCGGTTCGCGGGCCGCCCGGTGGTGGACCTCCCGCTCGGCGGGCCGGACCGGGCTGCGCCGCAGCGGGCGCCGGAAGAGTTCGAAGGCCGCCCGGCCGGCCAGGCCGGGGGCGATCCGGGCGGTGGGGTTGAGGGCGGTGCGGATCAGTGCCTGGGCCGGGTCCATCGGGTCTCCCCTGCTCTCTGCGTGCTGCGCTCCCTGGGCCTTGCTCCTTGCTCGGGGCGAGATATTAGCACGACCGTTCGTGCAGTTTTCAGACCACCGCCGGACCGCCGGGCCCACGAACCGACCCACTACCCTGGGCGACACCCCACGGCGACGAGGAACGAGGGCGCACCATGGCCGCACCGACCACGGACGGACGGGTCCTGCGCGGGGAGGAGACCCGCCGGGCCGTCCTGCGCCGCGCCGTCGGGATCGCCTCCGTCGAAGGCCTGGACGCGCTGTCCATCGGCCGCCTCGCCACCGACCTCGGACTCAGCAAGAGCGGCGTCTTCGCCGGCTTCGGCTCCAAGGAGGAACTCCAGCTCGCCACCGTCCGCGCCGCCCGCCGGATCTTCGCCGACGCCGTCCTCACCCCGGTGGCCGAGGTCCCGCCCGGCCTCGCCCGGGCCCGCGCGCTCGGCGAGAGCTGGCTCGCCTACTCCCGCGCCCGGGTCTTCCCCGGCGGCTGCTTCTTCTACCAGGTCACCGCCGAGTTCGACGCCCGCCCCGGCGCCGTCCGGGACGCCCTGGCCGGCTGCGCCCGGGAATGGCACGGCACCGTCGTCGAAGCCCTCGCCGGGGCCCGCGGCACCGGCGCCCTGCGCCCCGACGCCGACCTCGACGACCTCGCCTTCGCGGTGATCGCCGTCCTGGAGGCGGCCAACGCCCAGGCCGTCCTGCACCAGGACGACGTCCCCTACCAGCGGGCCGGCCGCCTCCTGCCGGGCCTGCTCCGCACCGCCGCCACCGACCCGGCCGACCCCGCGCTCGCCTGAGCCGCGACCCCGCCCGTACCCGCCGCTACCCCGTACCCGCCGCTACCCCAACGCCCGCTGCCCCAACGCCCGCTCCAGCACGGCGGCCCCGGCGAGCAGCCGCTCGTCCGCCCCCGCCGCGCCGACCAGTTGGAGACCGAGCGGCAGCCCCTCCGCCGTCCGGCCGGCCGGCAGGCTCACCGCGGGCAGGCCGAGGAAGCTCCACGGCAGCGACATCACCCCGTTCCCGGTGTCGTGCAGGCCCTCCGGCGCCCCGCCGGTCGCCGAGGGCGCCAGCCACAGGTCCACCCCTGCGGCGGCCGCCGCCCCGGCCACCCGCTCCCGCAGCCCCTCCCGGAACCGCAGCGCGGCCGCCCGGTCCACCGCCGCGACCCCCTGCCCGACCCGGATGCTCGCCACCGTCTCCGGCCGGTACAGCCCGCCGAAGCGGGCGAACCAGTCGGCGTGGCTGCGGGCCAGCTCGAACCGGTTGACGACCTGCACCTGCCGCACCACCTCGGCGAAGTCGGGGAACAGAGGCACCCTGCGCACCGTCACCCCGGCCCGGACCAGCCGTGCCACCTGCTCCTCGAAGGCCCGCCGCGTGGCCGGCTCCGCCCGCTCCAGGTACGGCCCGTCCGGCACCCCGCACACCGGGGCCGCCACCGCCTCCCCCTCCCCGGGCCGCCAGTCCTCGCACAGCAGCGGGGCCACCAGCGCCGCGCCCGCCTGATCGGCGGTGAACACGCCCAGGGTGTCGAAGCTCGGCGCGTTCGGGACCACGCCCGCGAACGGGATCCGCCCGTACGTCGGCCGGAACCCCACCACCCCGCAGTACGCGGCCGGCCGGATCACCGAACCCACCGTCTGGGTGCCGATCGCCAACGCCACCAACCCGGCCGCCACCGCCGCCGCCGACCCGCTGCTCGAACCGCCCGGGGTGTGCCCCGGCCGGTGCGGATTGCGGGTCGGGCCCGGGGCGGTCGCGGCGAACTCGGCGGTGACCGTCTTGCCCGCGACCATCGCCCCCGCCGCCAGCAGCCGGTCCACCACCACGGCCTGCGGCCCGGCCAGCACACCCGGCGGCAGCGCGGACCCCGCGTGCGTGGGCAGGCCGTCCACGTGCACGATGTCCTTGATCCCCACCGCCACCCCGTACAGCGGCGGCCGGCCGGCCGGCTCCGGGTAGCGTGCGGCCAACTCCTGTGCCCGCGCCCGCAGTCGGTCGTGCCGCCCGGGCTCCGCCACGAACGCGTGGAGCAGCGGGTCCACCCGCTCGACCCGCGCGCAGAACCGGTCGACGTACTCGGACAACCCGGGCGTGCCGGAGCGCAGCCCCGCGGCCTCGGCGGTCAGCGACCGGGGCCGGACCAGCGATTCCTCCATACCGAGCACCGTAGCGCCCGGCCGCTCACTGGTGCTCGGCCGACAGGTACGGCGTCTCGCGCAGGAAGTACGCCCCGCAGGTGTGGCAGCACAGCTCCGGGGTCCGCCCCCAGTCCACCGCCTCCCGCACCGGCGCCGCGGGGTCGAGCTCCCGGCCGCACATCGCCACGCTCTGCGACCCCCGGACCACGTGCCACAGCCGCACCCCTCCGGCCTCCCCCTCGGGGCCGAACTCGGCTCGCATCTGGTGCATCATGCCCCCATCGTCCGGCGGCCCCCACGCCCCGGCAACCGGAGCAACCCGGCCTCCCGTCCCCGCCCGGAGCACCGGCACCCCACCCCGGTAGGGTACGCGGGCGAACCAGTGCCGACGGCCCGCGCCGAAGCCTCAAATCGCCCAAAACCACCCGTATTTCGCCCAAAGATGGAGCTAGTCGCGTGCGCTCTTCCCGCCTTCTCGCCGCCTCTGCGCTGACGGCAATCGCCCTCTGCGCCACGGCCGGTGCCGCCACCGCGAGCGCCGTCGGGATCACCTCCCCGACCCCGGCCCCGACCGGCACCACGACCGCGACCACCGCCCCGAGCACCCCGGCCCCCGGCACCCCGGCGCCGAGCACCCCCGTGCCGACGGCCACGGCCAAGCCGACGAACCTGCCGACCCCGCCGGTCCCGACCCCGAGCGGCGGCCCCTGCCGCGGCTACCAGATCCGGGACCTCAAGGTCACCGGCTCCGGTCTCGCCAAGACCACCCTGGTCAAGGGCGGTCCGGCGCAGGAGGCCACCGTGACCTTCGAGAACACCACCTCGGTCGACCTCAAGAAGTTCGACACCTACTTCTTCTTCACCGACATAGCGGAGACCGAGCCGGTCACCAACCCGGTCACCTGGGGCAAGGAGTCCTTCACCATCCAGGTGAAGCTGCCCGGCGGGGACTGGAAGACGCCCGAGGCGAGCACCGTCACCGGGAACATGTCCTACCTGAAGGTGGAGCTCGGTCAGTACAAGATCGCCAAGGGCGGGAAGCTCACCCTCCAGGTGCGCCTCGCGGCCACCGACAAGGCCCTCGCCGCGCGGTACTTCGCCCAGCTGAGCGGCACCTCCGAAGCCTTCGAGAGCAAGGACGTGCCGGGCGCCCCCGCCACCGACAGCTGCCTGGCCTTCAACGGCGACTACCGCGTCGACGACCTCTTCAAGGTGGTCGATGCCGGCTCGACCACCCCGGCCACCGGCACCGCCGTCCCGGCCGCCGCCGTGTCCGCCACGGCCTCCGCCTCCCCGTCGGCCGGCCCGCACCTGGCCGAGACCGGCAGCTCCTCCAACACCCTGCCGATCGCCCTCGGCGGCGCCGCCGTCCTGGCCGCGGGCGCCGGTACCCTGTTCGTCCTGCGCCGTCGCAAGGCGGGCGCGCACAGCTGATCCCGTGTGAAATGAACCGAGGGGCGCGGACAACCGTTCGGGCCCCTCGGTGGTCTTCCGGGAGAGCGACACCCGACCCCACCGCTGGAGCCCGCCGATGCGTCCCGCCCGCCTTCCCGCCGCCTGCACCCTGCTCGTGCTCACCGCCGGCCCGGCCGCCCTCGCCACGGTCCCCGCGTTCGCCTCCGACACCCCGACCACCGCCCCCGCGACGCCCACCGGGGCACCCACCGGGACGCCTTCCGAGACCGCGACGCCGACCCCGACGCCGACCGCCCCCGCCGACTGCCCGGAAGGCACCACCGCCGACCCGATACCGGCCACCGGCGGCACCGGCACCCCGGGCGAACTCGCCGTCACCTTCACCAACACCAGCACCGCCACGGTGAAGCAGCTCGCCACCACCGTGGCCCTCGCCGACGGCAGCGGCAGCCTCCCGCTGGAACTGCGCGCGGGCGCCGGCGCCTGGAAGCCCCTCGCCGTCACCGGCACCCCGGTCGACACCGGCGCCTACCAGGTCCCCCAGGGCCAGCGGCTCACCCTCCAGGTCCGGCTCGCCGCCAGCACCCCGCGCGGCGACCACCGCCTCACCTTCACCGCCAAGTCCGAGGTCCTCCCGAGCGGCTCCGCCCCGGCGAAGAAGTACACCTGCCCCCAGCTCACCGCCACCTACACCGGCACCCTCACCCCCGCCGGCCAAGCCCAGCCCGCCACCGCCACCACCCCCACCCATCTCGCCGACACCGGCGCCGGCACCGCCACCCGCCCCCTCGCCATCGCCGGCACCACCGCCCTCCTCCTCGGCACCACCCTCCGCCTCCTCACCCGCCGCCGCCCCACCACCGACTGACGGGCACCCGCCCGGACACCCTCAGGACGCAGCGCGCAGCAGAGCGCCGTCCTGCCACTTGAGGATCTTGTCGAAGCTGACGATGGCCCCGCGGAGCGGGTGGTTGCGGAGCTGGACGTGGTCGGTGAGGGCGTGGATGAGGAAGAGGCCGCGGCCGGATTCGGCGGTGAGGTCGGGGAGGGTGTCGAGGTCGACCGGGCGGAGGGTGGGAGCCGCGGGGCGGTGGGGGAGGACGTGGGTGTCGTAGGGGTGGCCGTCGCGGCGGGGGCCGTTGGGCGGTTAGCACGCGGCCCGGGACGTTGCCGCGGCCGCGGCGGGGGCGCCGGGGCCCGCGGTATCTTATACACAAAACC
>NZ_JBHWIV010000105.1:0-27250 GCF_042731675.1 Kitasatospora sp. NPDC059827
GGTGATTTTCAGACCGCCAACGGCGCCCAACACCCCACCATCAGGGTCGGCGGTCGGAAAATCACCCAGCCCCCGGAGCACCCACCCCCGGAACCGCCCCCGGCGTCACCCACCCTCCCGAGAGCCCACCCCCGAACCAAAGCCCCGCGCAGCGGCCCCCACCCGCTAGCCCCCAGCTAGCATCCTGCTTGCAATTGCAAGCAGGATCCCGCACCCTGTCCCCATGGCCTCACTCAACGTCGCCTCCCTGGGCGAGTACATCCGCGAGCAGCGCCGCAACGCGCAGTTCTCGCTGCGCCAGCTGGCGGAGGCCGCCGGCGTGTCCAACCCGTACCTCAGCCAGATCGAGCGAGGGTTGCGCAAGCCGAGCGCGGAGATCCTGCAGCAGATCGCGAAGGCGCTGCGGATCTCGGCGGAAACGCTGTACGTCCAGGCCGGGATCCTGGAGGAGCGGCGGGGCGAGGGCCTGGAACTGCGGGCCTCGATCCTGGCCGATCCGCTGATCAACGAGCAGCAGAAGCAGGCGCTGCTCGCGGTCTACGACGCCTTCCTCAAGGAGAACGCCGCCTCGGCCTCCACCCCGACGACCGACGGCGCGGCCACCCAGAACACCCACCGGGAGGACCGGTAAGCATGCCGATCACCGACGAGATCAAGAAGACCCTCACCGACCCGACCCCGCTGTACGCCCTGGCCGGCGCCGGGGACCTCGCGTACGAGAAGCTGCGCGAGGTGCCGGGCCGGGTCGAGGCCCTGGCGGCGGACCGCCAGGGTGCCCAGGAGAAGGCGACCGCCAGGCTCCACGAGGCGCAGGAGCTGCTGGCCGGCGCCCCGGCCAAGGTCACCGGGGCCGTCACGGCCTTCCCGACCGACCTCAAGGTCCTCCAGGAGCGGGCCCAGGGCTTCGCCCTGCAGCAGGTGGCCCGCGCGCTCGAGCTGGCGGTCCGGGCCAAGGAGACCTACGACGAACTGGCCGAGCGCGGCAAGGTCGTCGTGGACAAGGCCCGCCCCCACACCGACGCCGACGCCACCCACGTCCCCGTCGACCCCGCCGTCGACCCCGCCTTCGAGACCGTCTTCGAGGCCGCTCCCGTCGAGGCCGAGCTGCTGGACGACCCCGCCGCCCCGGCGGACCCCGCCGCCCCCGCCCCGAAGAAGCCCGCCAGGCCCCGGAAGAGCACCCCCTCCGCCACGGAGTGACCGCCGCCCGCCGCCCCGGGGCACATCCACCGGCGGCGGGACGTTCACACCCTGCGGGCGGCCGCCGTGCCAGGATGGGCGGCGGCCGGGGCGCAGCAAGCCGAGAGACGTAGGAGACCGCGATGACCGGAGTGTTCCAGATCCTGGCCTTTTCCTACCTGAACTCGTTCTGGTGGATGGCCGTCGCGATCCTGGGCTACAAGTTCTTCGCGCTGATCGACGCGGCCACCCGCCGCGAGGACGCCTACCGGGCGGCCGACAAGAAGACCAAGGGCTTCTGGCTGGCGGTCCTCGGGATCAGCTTCGGGTGGGACCTGCTGTTCGGGGCGAACTTCCTCGGCAGCATCGGCACCCTGGCCGGCCTGGTCGCCTCGATCGTCTACGTGGTGGACGTCCGCCCCGCGATCCGGGCGCTGACCGGCGGTACCGGCCGGAGCAACACCGGCCCGTACGGCCCCTGGTAGGCCGACCCCACGGACAACGCCGCGGCCCGGGAGGGCAGTTCGCCCTCCCGGGCCGCAGCGTGTCCGCGGCATTGTCCGCGGCGCTGCCCGCGACGTGCCCGCGACGTGCCCGCGGCGCGTCCGCAGCCGCCTCAGCCGAGGATCAGCTGCACCGGGTTGCGCTCCAGCAGCAGCACCGCGACGTCGTCCGTCAGCGCCCCGCCGTTCAGCTCCTCGACCTCGGCGATCGCGCTGTCGACGAGCCGGCCCCGGGTGAGCCCGGCGGACTGGTGGTCGGCGATCAGGTCGGCCAGTCCGTCCTGGCCGAGGCGCCGCGACCCGGCCCCGACCCGGCCTTCGATCAGCCCGTCGGTGTAGAGCAACAGCCGCCAGCCGGGCTGGAGTTCGACCTCGTGGGCGGGCCAGGCGGCCCCGCCGTCGTGGCACGGCAGCAGGCCGAGGGCGGGCCCGGCGTGGTCGGCGGGCAGGGTGGCCGGGGCGTGGTCGCGGCCGAGCAGCAGCGGCGCCGGGTGCCCGGCGAGGTAGAGCCGGGCGCGTTCGCCGGTGCCGAGCGAGTCGAGGTCGGTGGTGCCGCCGGGCTCGATGACGAGCATGCAGAGCGTCGCGAAGATCTCGTCGCTGCGCCGTTCGTGCTCCAGCACGTGCTGGAGGGTGGTGAGCAGGGTCTCGCCGGTGAGGCCGGCGAAGACCAGGGTGCGCCACGCTATCCGGAGTGCGACGCCGAGCGCGGCTTCGTCGGGGCCGTGGCCGCAGACGTCGCCGATCACGACGTGGACGGTGCCGTCGTCGGTGCGCACGGCGTCGTAGAAGTCGCCGCCGAGCAGGGCGCGGCGGCGGCCGGGTCGGTAGCGCCGGGTGAAGGAGAGTCCGGCGCCGTCGAGCAGCGGGGTGGGCAGCAGGTGGCGCTGCAGCCGGGCGTTCTCCTGGCCGCGCAACTCGGCCTCGACCAGGCGGCGCTGGGACTCGTCGGCGCGCTTGCGTTCGACCGCGTAGCGCAGTGCGCGGGCCAGCAGCGGGCCGTCGGTCTCGTGTTTGAGCAGGAAGTCCTGGGCGCCCGCGGCGACGGCGGCGGCGCCGAGTTCGGCCCCGGCGGCGTCGGTGAGCACCACGACGGGGATGTGCGGGGCGCGGCGCAGCAGTTCGTGCAGGCCTTCCAGGCCGTCCGAGGGGTCGGACGGGTGCGGCAGGTCGGCGGGGGAGGCCAGGTCGAGCAGCACGCAGCCGAACTCGCCGCCGCGGGAGCGTCCGCGCCGGCCGGCGGGGGAGGACTGGGCGAGCAGCTGGGTGGCCTGTTCGAGGCCGCGGGCCCAGTGGATCTCGATCGAGGTGCCGCTGTCGGCGACGGCCGCCTTGATCAGCTGGGCGTCCGAGGCGTCGTCCTCGATGACGAGCAGCCGCAGGGGTGCGACGGCGCCGTCGGCGGGTCCGTCTCCGGGCGCGGGGGCGTGAGCGGCTCCGGCGGGGCGGGAGGGGCGGCGGGTGCCGTGCGCGGTCCGGGTCGGCTGCGAGCGGGGGTGGGGTATCGGGGGAGCGGCCGTGGCCGGGCCGGTGGTGGCCGGGCGGGTACGGGCATGGCCGACGGGGGCGCCGTCGTGGGCGCCCGGCAGGTCCGCGGCACCAGGTGCCCGCCCGTCTCCCGTTGCGGGCATCGGTGGTTCCTCCCTTTCCCCGCCTGCGTAACGGCCGGCGTCCGTCCGCAGTGCCCGCCTGGCACCGCGCGTCGGGGAACTTCTCGCGACCATAACGTGATCTCCGGGGATTTCTCTGGCCGACCGGCGCCGTTGTGGCTATTGCCACGCCGGTGGCGGTGTGGTGATCGGATTCGGACGACGGCTCGGATCCCGGCCCGGCGGCTGCCGGGCGGGTCCGGGGAAGGGGGTAGGTGGTGGTGACGCGGATCACCCTGGTCGAGGGTGACATCACGGCACAGGAGGTGGACGCGGTGGTGAACGCGGCCAACTCCTCGCTGCTGGGCGGCGGCGGGGTGGACGGCGCGATCCACCGCCGGGGCGGGCCGCAGATCCTGGAGGAGTGCCGCCGGCTGCGGGCCTCGCACTGGGGCAAGGGGCTGCCCACCGGGCGGGCGGTGGCGACCACGGCCGGGCGGCTGCCGGCCCGCTGGGTGGTGCACACCGTCGGGCCGGTGTACCTGGCGGAGGAGTACGAGGAGCGGGCTGGGCTGCTGGCCTCCTGCTATCGCGAGTCGCTGCGCACGGCGGCCGGGTTGGGCGCGCGCACGGTGGCCTTCCCGGCCGTGTCGGCGGGGATCTTCGGCTGGCCGCCGGCGGACGCGGCCCGGATCGCGCTCGGCACCGTCGCCGAGGTGCTGGGCGGCGGTGACGTGCTCGCGGGCGCGGAGCTGGCGGAGGTGCGGTTCGTGCTGTTCGGGGCGGAGATGTACGAGGTGTTCGAACGGGCCCGGGAGGAGCTGCTCGGGCAGGGGGGCTGACGGGCGCGGTGCGCGCCGGGCGGCGTGTGGTGTCGCCGCCCGGCGGTCTCCATCGTGACGTGACGAGGCGTCAACACGCCAGAGATATTCGATAACTCGTTCGAGTGAATGAGGCGCGTCGCTCACCAGCCCGGCCCCGTCGGGCCCCCAGCGGGCCCGCGGGAACCCCGTCCGGGCCCCGCCAGAACTGGGCCCCGCAGAACCCTGGCCCGGCAGAACCCGGGCCCGGCCCCGCCCTACGGGGCGAGCGCCGTCCAGGGCAGCGTGACCTCGCCCTGCCGCCACCGCCCGCGCGCGTCCACCAGCGGCCAGCTGCCCGCCAGCGCGGTGCAGGCCGCCACCCAGCGCTGCCGCGCCCCGAACGCCCCGTACGGCGCGGCCGCCGCCCAGGCCCGGTCGAAGTCGGTCAGGAAGGCGTGCACCGGCCGCCCCGGCACGTTGTGGTGGATCAGCGCCTTCGGCAGCCGCTCGGCCAGGTCGGAGGGCTGCACCAGGCCGCCCAGCCGGGCCGCGAAGGTCACCGTCCGGGGCCCTTCCGGCCCCAGCGCGACCCAGACGTGCCGCCGCCCGATCTCGTCGCAGGTGCCCTCGACCAGCAGCCCGTCCGGGGCCAGCCGGGCGCACAGCCGCTCCCACACCCCGGCCACCGCCGACTCCTCGTACTGCCGCAGCACGTTGGCCGCCCGGATCAGCTGGGCCGGCCCGCCGCCGTCCAGCGGCACCTCGAAGCCGCCGCGCCGGAAGGTGAGCAGCGGCGGCTCGGCGTACGGCAGCGCGGCCGCGACCCGTTCCGGCTCGATCTCGATCCCGACCACCCGGACGTCCGGCCGCACCGTGCGCAGCCGTCCGGCCAGCTCCACGGCCGTCCACGGCGCCGCGCCGTAGCCGAGGTCCACCGCGACCGGGGGCCGCTCGGCGGCGCGCAGCGCCCGGCCCAGGGTGTGGGCGATCCAGCGGTCCATCCGGCGCAGCCGGTTGGTGTTGGTGGTGCCCCGGGTGACCGTTCCGACCGGCCGTCCGGTCCGGCCGCGGGCGGGCGCGGCGGTCGCGGGGTCGAAGGAGGCAGCCATGCCCAGAAGGGTAGTCGGCGGTCGCGGGGCCGGGCGTCCCCCGGCCTGAGCTGGGCGGATGCCGGCCCGGCGGACCGGTCGCCGGGAGCGGGAATGCCGGACGCCCGCCGAGTGGTTGGCACACTGGTGGTGATGTGTGCCCGGACGGGGCAGCGCACACCGGACATGTGGCGGGCCCGTTCACGCGGACCGCCGAGACGGGCCGCACACGAGGAGGCTTCAGCCAGGTGATCCAGCACCCCGTCCGTTCGGTACGCCGTGCCCAGTCCGCGACGCCCGCGCGCGGCCGGCTCCAGTCGCTCGTCCCGGGCCGTCGCCGCCCGCGCCGGATAGCCATGCTCAGCGTGCACACCTCGCCGCTGCACCAGCCCGGCACCGGCGACGCCGGCGGGATGAACGTCTACATCGTCGAGCTGGCCAAGCGCCTGGCCGAGCTCAACATCGAGGTCGAGGTGTTCACCCGGGCGATCTGCTCGGACGACGCGCCGACCGTCGAGCTGGCCCCCGGCGTGCTGGTCCGGCACGTCACCGCCGGCCCGTACGAGGGCCTGGTCAAGGAGGACCTGCCGGCCCAGCTGTGCGCCTTCACCCACGGCGTGCTGCGCACCGAGGCGGGCCACCGCCCCGGCCACTACGACCTGGTGCACTCGCACTACTGGCTCTCCGGGCAGGTCGGCTGGCTGGCCGCCCAGCGCTGGGGGGTGCCGCTGGTGCACACCATGCACACCATGGCGAAGGTCAAGAACGCCGCGCTGGCCGAGGGGGACACGCCCGAGCCCGCGGCCCGGGTGATCGGCGAGACCCAGGTGGTCGAGGCGGCCGACCGGCTGATCGCCAACACCACCGAGGAGGCCGCCGAGCTGGCGCTGCACTACGCCGCCCGGCCGGACCAGCTGGCCGTCGTCCACCCCGGGGTCAACCTGGACGTCTTCCGCCCTGGCGGCCCGCGCGCCGGGTCCGAGGCCCGGGCGAGGCTGGGCCTGCCGCAGGACGCGGCGGTGCTGCTGTTCGCGGGGCGGATCCAGCCGTTGAAGGCGCCGGACGTGCTGCTGCGGGCGGTCGCCGCGCTGCTGGAGGCCCGTCCGGGGCTGCGCGAGCGCCTGGTGGTGCCGGTGGTCGGCGGGCCGTCCGGCACCGGGCTGGCCCGGCCGGAGAGCCTGCACAAGCTCGCCGCCCAGCTCGGCATCGGCGACGTGGTGCGGTTCCACCCGCCGGTCGGCCAGGAGCGGCTGGCGGACTGGTACCGCGCGGCGACGGCCCTGGTGATGCCCTCGTACAGCGAGTCCTTCGGCCTGGTGGCGCTGGAGGCCCAGGCCTGCGGCACCCCCGTGGTGGCGGCCTCGGTCGGCGGCCTGCCGGTCGCGGTGCGGGACGGCGAGTCCGGCAGCCTGGTGCAGGGCCACGACCCGCTGGCCTGGGCGCGTGCGCTGGAGCCGTACGTCACCGACCCGGCGCTGGTCGCCCGGCGCGGGGCGGCGGCCGCCCGGCACGCGGCCGCCTTCGGCTGGGACACCGCCGCGGCCACCACCGCCGAGGTCTACGCCGGCAGCCTGGCCCGCCCGGCCGGCCGGCTGGCGGTGGCCCGGCGCCGCTGAGCGCCGGCGTCCGGGCCGGGCGGCGTCCTGGCCCGGTGCTGCGCCCTGGCCGGGTCGGCGGCTGCGCGCCGGGGGTACCGCCGAGTAACGTCACCCCCATGGCAATCCGCACCAAGGACGAGGCCCTGACCCTCCTGCGCACCGCCCTGGACGACGCCGGGGTGGCCTGGGAGCCGGCCGCCGCCGACCCGTACACCCTGGTGGCGACCCTCCCGGGCACCCGCAAGCTGAACACCGCCTGCGCACTGCGGGTCGGCGACCACACCCTGTCGGTGAACGCCTTCGTGATCCGCCGCCCGGACGAGAACCACCAGGCGGTCTACCGCTGGCTGCTGGAGCGCAACACCCGCCTCTACGGCGTCGCGTACGCGGTGGACGCGCTCGGCGACGTCTACCTGGCCGGCCGGCTGCCGCTGGAGGCGCTCACCCCGGACACCGTCGACCGGCTGCTCGGGACGGTGCTGGAGAACGCGGACGAGCCCTTCAACACCCTGCTGGAGCTGGGCTTCGCCTCGG
Source organism: Kitasatospora sp. NPDC059827 (assembly GCF_042731675.1). Classification (NCBI taxonomy): domain Bacteria; kingdom Bacillati; phylum Actinomycetota; class Actinomycetes; order Kitasatosporales; family Streptomycetaceae; genus Kitasatospora; species Kitasatospora sp. NPDC059827. Next base: position 7,295 of record NZ_JBHWIV010000105.1, read on the forward strand.
CGATCCGGCGCGAGTGGGAGTGGCGCACCAAGCGCGGGGAGTCCACCCGCAACCTGGCCGCCTTCGCCCACCTGGCCGCCCCGGCCGCCGACACCCCGGCCGCCGGCACACCTGCGGCCGACTGACCGGGGCGGGCGGCACTCAGGCGTCGGCCGGGGCCTTCGCCGGCTCCGTAGCAGGGACCGTCACCTCGGTCGCCCGGTCCGTTACGGCCGTCGACCGGGTGCGGCGGGCCAGTGCCACGTGCCCGAACGCCGCCACGGTGCCGCAGACCCCACAGGCGCCCCACAGCACCCCGGCACCGAAGTATTGGAGCACCACGCCGCCGACCCCGGGGCCGAGGAACAGGGCGAGCGACCAGGAGAGCGAGTAGACGCCCTGGTAGCGGCCGCGGGCCTGGGCCGGCGACAGTTCGGCGACCAGGCCCATCATGGTCGGTGTGCTCAGGACCTCGCCGACCGTCCATACCGCCACCGAGAGCGCGAACAGCCAGGCCGAGGAGCCGGCCAGGGCCGCCAGTCCGAAGCCCCAGCCGGTCAGCAGGCAGCTGGCGATCAGCAGACCGGTCCGGGAGCGGCCCTCCACCCAGCGGGTGAGCGGGATCTGCAGGATCACGATCAGCAGCCCGTTCAGCCCGATGACCAGCCCGTATTCGGTGGCGGTGATCCCCGCGGCGCCCATGTCGACGGGCAGGGTGGTGCTGCTCTGCTGGAAGACCAGCGCGAGCAGCAGATTGAGTCCGACCACCGCCATGAACGGGCCGTCGCGGAACACCGTGCCGAGGCCGATCGCGGGCCCGTCGCCGGTCTTCTCGGCCGTAGGCGGTTGCACGGGCCTGGTCTCCGGGATCCGGATGAAGATCACCACCGCGCAGATCAGGGTGGAGAGCGCGTCCAGGAGGAAGAGCGTGAGGTAGCCCTGGGTGGCGATCACCCCGGCCACGGCGGCGGAGAGGCCGAAGCCGATGTTGATCGCCCAGAAGTTCAGGGAGTACGCCCGGACCCGGTCCTCGGCCGGGACGAGGTCGGCGATGATCGCCGAGGTGGCCGGCCGGGTCGCGTTGTTGCACAGGCCGACCAGGAAGGCCACCACGGCGATCGCCACCTGGCCGTCCACGAAGCCGAGCACGGCGGTGGACGCCGCGGTGCCGAGCTGGGCGGCGACAAGCGTGGGACGGCGCCCGATCCGGTCGGCCAGCACGCCCGCGCCGACCGCCGCGACGGCCGAGCCGAGGCCGAAGAGCGAGGCCACCAGGCCCGCGTAGGAGGCCGAGTACCCGCGTTCAGTGGTCAGGTACAAGGACAAGAACGTGATCACGAAGGCGCCGAGCTTGTTCACCAGCGTGCTCACCCAGAGCCACCAGAACTGCCTCGGCAGCCCGCCCACCGTCTCGCGCACCAGTCTTCGGATCCGGGGATTGGCGGCCAGGGCGACGAGCATGTGGGGGCTCCCGAGGGCAGGCGTCCGCCGGGCGGCGCGGGCGGGCCCGACCGCCCGACGCATGTAAGTGGCAGATAAGCGCTGCACACATTACTCATCCCCCGAGGTGCCCACCAGGGGTTTTCCCGCCCTCCACTAAGCTGGGCGCCATGGCTGACACGACCTACCGACTCATCCTGCTCCGTCACGGCGAGAGCCAGTGGAACCAGAAGAACCTCTTCACCGGTTGGGTCGACGTCGACCTCAACGAGAAGGGCGAGAAGGAGGCCGCCCGCGGTGGCGAGCTCCTGGCCGCCGAGGGCCTGTTCCCCGACGTGGTGCACACCTCGCTGCTGCGCCGCGCCATCCGGACCTCGCAGATCGCCCTGGACAAGGCCGACCGCCACTGGATCCCGGTCAACCGCAGCTGGCGCCTGAACGAGCGCCACTACGGTGCGCTCCAGGGCAAGGACAAGGCCCAGACCCTGGCCGAGTTCGGCGAGGAGCAGTTCCAGCTCTGGCGCCGCTCCTACGACACCCCGCCGCCGGTGCTCGCCGACGGCGCCGAGTACTCGCAGGCCGGCGACGCCCGTTACGCCGACATCCCGAGCGAGCTGCGCCCGCGCACCGAGTGCCTCAAGGACGTCGTCGACCGGATGCTCCCGTACTGGTACGACGCCATCGTCCCGGACCTGGCCGCCGGCAAGACCGTCCTGGTCACCGCCCACGGCAACAGCCTGCGCGCGCTGGTCAAGCACCTCGACGGCATCTCCGACGCCGACATCGCCGGCCTCAACATCCCGACCGGCATCCCGCTGGTCTACGAGCTGGACGCCGACTTCAAGCCGCTCGCCAAGGGCGGCCGCTACCTCGACGCCGACGCCGCCGCTGCGGCCATCGAGGCGGTCAAGAACCAGGGCAAGAAGTAACCCACCTGGCGAAACGGCCCCCCACCTGCGCGTTTGGCGCTGGTGAGGGGCCGTCTTCACTCCCGGGCCGTCTATGGGCCGTCAGCCTTCGTGATCTTGGGGATTGAAGACCCCTTCGATCGCCTTGCGGGCCCGGTGCCGGCTGTCCGGCATCAGGTGGGCGTACACCCGCAGCGTCAGCCCCGGATCGGCGTGGCCCAGGTACTCGCTGACGGTCTTGATGCTCTCCCCGGCGTCCAGCAACACCGAGGCGAAGAAGTGCCGGAGCGCGTGCATCCCGTGCTCCCGGGCGGACGCGTAGGACTCCCACGCTCATCTCCTGCCGTTACGACCCGCAGACCCGTCACTCCGATCTACCGACACGAGGGCTGACAGATGCGCGTCTCCATCGCTACCGCTCCAGGTGGCGCAAACCCGAACGAAGACTGGGTGGCGGCCACGCCCACGCTCGCCGTCGTCCTGGACGGCCTGAGCACGGCCGGGCTGGACACCGGATGTCGTCACGGCGTCCCGTGGTACGTCGCCCAGTTGGGCGGCCATCTGATGGCCGCGCTGGCGGAGCCCGGCCGGCCGCTTGCTGACGGACTGGCGCAGGCCCTCGACCAGGTCGCCGCGCTCCACCCCGGATGCGACCTCGGCAATCCCGGCACACCCTCGGCAACGGTCTCGATCCTGCGGGCCGGTGCCGAGCACTTCGACTACCTGGTCCTCGCCGACTCGCCGATCGTCTTCGAGCGGGCGGACAACTACCAGGTGGTCACCGACCTGCGGGTGGACACCGTGGTGCCCGAACTCCGTGCCGAGACGGAACGGTTCGCCACCGGCACGCTGGAGCACTCCGAGGCCGTCCGCCGGATGGTCAAGGCCCAGCGGCTCACTCGAAACACCCTGGACGGCTACTGGGTGGCAGCCTCCACCGGCGAAGCGGCACACCATGCGGTCACGGGAGCGGTGCCACTGGCCGATGTCCGGGCGGCGGCCGTCCTGTCCGATGGGGTCTCGCGACTCGTCACCGAGTACCGTGCCGCATCATGGGCGGACGCCTTCGCGATGCTTCGGGAGGCTGGCGCCGACGGGCTGATCTCGGCGGTGCGGAAGGTTGAGGCCACGGACCCGGATGGGCTTCGCTGGCCCCGTTTCAAGTCCGGCGATGACGCCGCCGTGGCATTCTGCCGAATGCCCTGAGCGAGGCCGGCTCAGGCCGCAGCCCTAGCGTGATCACGATCCATGAACGGAGAACCCTGCTCGTGAACCATCATGAACTCTTGGCCGCTCTGCGCGAAGCCGGGGTGAGTGGCAGCTCATACGGGCTCACAGTGAGAGACCTACCGAGCTCCAAGTACATCCAGGAGTCAATCCCGGTCCTCGTGGAGAAGGCCGACGGCGGGTGGACGATCGAGGCCTGGGAACGCGGTAGTCACTGGATCGAGGCGAGTTTCGACAACGAGGCGGAGGCCTGCGCGTATCTCTACGCCTATCTTGTGCCGACGGCTCGGCCCCAGGTCGGAGCCCCTTGATCAGGCCCGAAAAACCGACAGGCCAGACCCAGGGCAAGAAGTAACCCGCTTGCCGGCGAGGCCCCGTTCCCGGTTCGCCGGGGGCGGGGCCTGTTTCGTTCAACCGGCCGGTGTGGGGCGGGAGTTGGGATGGGCTCGAAAATGGTTCAGACCATTGACGGGCGGTGGCGCCGACTCCTACCGTGAGGGCACCGGGCTGGCGCAGGCATGCCAAGGATTCCCCCATGTCGCGGCCGCCGCACCCCCAACGCGCGCGCGTCTGCGCCCCGGCGCACTCTCCATCCACCCCCACGGAGGAGCACCATGCGCACACGTCATCTGGTCGGGGCGGCCGTCGCCGCGCTCGCGATCCCGCTCACCCTGGCCCTCCCGGCCCAGTCGCACGGCTTCATCACCACGCCGCCCAGCCGCGCCGCGCTCTGCGACGAGAGCGCGAACGCCGTCCCGTGGGACTGCGGGGACATCCAGTGGGAGCCGCAGAGCGTCGAGGGGCCGAAGGGCTTCCCGGCCGGCGGGCCCTCCGACGGCACCATCTGCGCCGGCGGCAACTCCCGCTTCGCCGAGCTGGACGACCCGCACGGCGGCGCCTGGCCGGCCACGCCGGTGACCGCGGGCCAGCAGCTCACCTTCACCTGGAAGTTCACCGCCCGGCACGCGACCACGGACTTCCGGTACTACCTGACCAAGCCGGGCTACGACGCGAGCCAGCCGGTCACCCGGGCCAACCTCGACCTGACGCCCTTCCTGACCGTCCCCTACGGCGGGCGGCAGGTGCCGGGCACGCTCAGCCACACCGCGACCCTCCCGAGCGGGCGCACAGGGCATCAGGTGGTCGTCTCGGTCTGGACGATCGCGGACACCGGGAACGCCTTCTACTCCTGCACCGACGTCCAGTTCTGACGGCTCCGGAACGGCCGGGCGGGCGTCCCGGGGTGCACGACCGCGCACCCCGGGACGCCTCGGCAGCTGTCCCGGCAGCCGTGTCTCAGTGGCCGCCGCAGCAGCCGCCGGCGGCGCCGCCGCACTGGCAGGGCGCGCCGGACTGGCAGCCGCAGCCGCAGCCGGGGCCGCAGCCGCAACCGGCCGCGAGGACGGGCAGCAGCTTCGGGGCGGGCGGCTCGACGGTGTGGTGGGCGGATGCCGGTCGGGTCGGGTTGGCCTTCATCGAGCTCTTCCCTCCTAGTGACGGGAACACTCCGGTGCCCCCACCGTTGAGTGAAGCGGCCGTTCGGAGGGAGCGTCAACAGGCGCGCAGTGGTGGGGCGTCCGGAAATCCGTGCACCCGCACCACCCTCGCCACAGGTTTACTCACCCCCGGGGGTGAGCGGCGCTCACTCCGCCCCGGCTGCCTCGGCCGCCTCGGTGGCGGCCACGAACTCGGCCACGTGCTCGCCGGTCACCAGGTACACGACGCGCTTGGCCACGGACACCGCGTGGTCCGCGAAGCGCTCGTAGTAGCGGCCGACCAGGGTGATGTCGACGGCGGTCTCGATGCCGTGGTGCCAGCGCTCGTCGATCAGGTGCGACAGCAGCTCACGGTGCAGGGCGTCGATCCGGTCGTCGTCCTGCTCCATCTCCAGGGCCTTGTCGACGTCCTTGGTGGCGATGACCAGGCCCGCCTTGGCGACCAGGCGCTGGGCGAGCTGGCCCATCTCCAGGACGGTGGAGTGCAGGTCGGCGGGCACCGCCGAGTCCGGGTAGCGCATCCGCGCGACCTTGGCGACGTGCCGGGCGAGGTCCCCGCAGCGCTCCAGGTCGGCGCTCATCCGCAGCGAGGTGACCACGATCCGCAGGTCGGTGGCGACCGGCTGCTGCCGGGCGAGCAGGTCGATGGCGCGGTTCTCGAGCTCGTGGTGGAGCTCGTTGATCTTCTCGTCGGCGGCGATCACGCTCTCCGCCAGCGCCAGGTCCGCGTCCAGGAGAGCGGTGGTGGCCCGGCCCAGGGCCGACCCGACCAGCCGGGCCATCTCGACCAGGCTGTCGCCGATCGCATCGAGTTCCTCGTGGTACGCGTCGCGCATGTTCTCTCCTCAGTAGCTGTGTCGGTGGCGGTGCCGACCGGTCAGCCCGTCCGACCATCGTTCCGGTGTCCGGGTGACCGCTGCTGGTGGCGCGAATGGTACGCGCACACCCGAGACCGTGGCCGCCGTTCGGCACACCGATCTCTCCCACACGGGCTGCATGGCCAACTCTGTGCCGTTCGGGCGACGGCGCACGGCCGGTGCGGTGAATCGGCAGCTACGTGGAGGTGAATTCTCGGCAACGCCTGGTCGATGCCTTGACCCAGCCCTTGGGGAGTGGCCAGGCCGTGCGCTTACGCTGGCCACATGGACGTGAACGTGGCCGCTGCCGCTGCCTGCGCCATAGCCGGGCTCGGTGTCGGCCTCACCGCCTCCATCGCCTTCCGTTGGAGCGAGCGCGAGCAGGCCAAGGGCAAGTACACCAGCGGCAAGCAGTACGGCCGGTACCAGACGCTGGGCACCGGCACCCCGGAACCCCCGCTGCCGCCGGGGGTCGACACCGTGCTCTCGGTGCTCCGCTCCTGCGCGATCGTGCTGGGCGAGGGCGACGAGGTGGTCAAGGCCAGCTCGGCCGCGTACGCGATGGGTCTGGTGCGCGGCGGCGCGGTCGCCGTGGACCAGATGCTGGCCCTGGCCCGCGCCACCCGCCGGGACGGCGAGATCCGGCAGGTGGAGCTGGAGCTGCCCCGCCCCGGCGCGGCCCGCGCGTCCGAGCCGCTCGCGGTCTCCGTCCGGGTCGCCCCGTTGGGCTCCCGGCTGGTGCTGGTGCTGGTCGAGGACCAGACCGAGCGCCGCCGGGTGGAGGCCGTCCGCCGGGACTTCGTGGCCAACGTCAGCCACGAGCTCAAGACCCCGGTCGGCGCCCTGTCGCTGCTCTCCGAGGCGGTCGCCGACGCGTCGGACGACCCGGAGGCGGTGCAGCGCTTCGCCGGCCGGATGCAGGTCGAGGCGACCCGCCTGGCCAGCCTGGTGCAGGAGATCATCGACCTCTCCCGGGTCCAGGACGACCGGCTGATGGTCGACCCGGAGCCGGTCGCGGTGGACGAGCTGATCGCCGAGGCGATCGACCGCTGCCGCCAGCAGGCCGCCGCCAAGCAGATCCTGATCGCGGCCGGCGGGATCGCCGGGCTCTACCTGCACGGCAACCGCGGCCAGCTCGCCGCGGCGCTCGGCAACCTGGTGGAGAACGCCGTCAACTACAGCCCGCCCCGCACCCGGGTGGCCATCGCCACCCGCCGGATCTCCAGCGCCGCGGCGCTCGGCGAGGCGGACGGCGAGCTGATCGAGATCTCGGTCACCGACCAGGGCATCGGCATCTCCGAGAAGGACCGCGAGCGGGTCTTCGAACGCTTCTACCGGGTCGACCCGGCCCGCTCCCGGCAGACCGGCGGCACCGGCCTCGGCCTGTCCATCGTCAAGCACGTCGCCGCCTCGCACGGCGGCACCGTCTCGGTGTGGAGCGTGGAGGGGCAGGGTTCGACCTTCACCATCCGCCTGCCCGCCGGCCAGGCCCCCGCCGACGCCCCCGACGAGGACTTCGACGACGACCTGGACGACGACCTGGACGACGACCCGGGCGAGGACTTCGACGACGACCTCGACGCCGTCGACGCCGCGCCGGACCACGACGAACCCCGCAGCGCACGCCGCGACGAGCCCGGTGCCGACACCGTCGGGCCCGCCACGGCACCCCGGACCCTCACCGCGGACCGCACCGACCGTGCGGCCCGTTCGCTCCCTGCCGGGGAGCGGGAACAACCCCTGACAAAGACAACCCAGCTTGCCCCGGAGGCCTGATCGTGACCCGAGTACTGGTGGTCGAGGACGAGGAGTCGTTCAGCGACGCCCTCTCGTACATGCTCCGCAAGGAGGGCTTCGAGGTGGCCGTCGCCGCGACCGGCCCCGACGCCCTGGAGCAGTTCGAACGCAACGGTGCCGACCTCGTCCTGCTCGACCTGATGCTCCCGGGCCTGCCGGGCACCGAGGTCTGCCGCCAGCTCCGGGTGCGCTCCAGCGTGCCGGTGATCATGGTGACCGCCAAGGACAGCGAGATCGACAAGGTCGTCGGGCTGGAGATAGGCGCTGACGACTACGTCACCAAGCCGTACTCCACCCGGGAGCTGGTCGCCCGGATCCGCGCGGTGCTGCGCCGCCGCGGCGAGGACGGCGGCGCGGGCGACAACGGCGGCGGCCCGGGCGCCCTGGAGGCGGGCCCGGTCCGGATGGACGTGGACCGGCACGTGGTGACGGTGGACGGCGCCAAGGTCGACCTGCCGCTCAAGGAGTTCGACCTGCTGGAGATGCTGCTGCGCAACGCGGGCCGGGTGCTCACCCGCATGCAGCTGATCGACCGGGTCTGGGGCGCGGACTACGTCGGCGACACCAAGACCCTGGACGTCCACGTGAAGCGCCTGCGGGCGAAGATCGAGCCCGACCCGGGCGCGCCGCGCTACCTGGTCACGGTCCGCGGCCTGGGCTACAAGTTCGAGCCGTAAACCGCGGGCCCGCGAGGGACGAGGATGCGGGAGGCCCCTGCCGGCAGTCGCCGGCGGGGGCCTCCCGCGTTCCCGCCCGGCCGCCCGGCCCGCAGGGTCAGGCCACGCGGCCACGGCGCCAACGGCTCCACGCGGCCACGGCGCCACGGGCGCACGCGAAAGCCTCCCGCAGGCCCCGGAAGGGCCGGCGGGAGGCTTTCGCGCGCTGCGTCAGGGGCGCGCCCGGTCGGCAGCGCGTCGCGTCAGTGGGCGGCCGGCGCGGTGGTGCCGGTGACCGGGGCGGCCGGGGCACCCGGGGTGGTCGCCGTGCCGGTGCCGGTGGCCGGGGCGCTCGGCGTGGTGCCGGCCGGCGGCGTGGCCGGCGTGGCCGGGGCGGTCGCGGCGGGGGAGGCGCTCTTGGAGGGCGCGGCCGCCGGGGTCGGGCCGAAGCCCTTGTAGAGGTTCTTGTCCGAGTCCGGGCTGACGCCGGCCTGGACGTCGACCTTCTGGCCGTCCTTGAAGGCGAAGGTGGTGTTGGCGAAGCCGCCGATGTGGACGGCTGCCGCGCTCACCGAGGCGGAGGGGTTGCCCTGGCCGCCGATCGCGACCGAGCTGCCGGCCGGGATGACGATGGTGGGCTGCGGAGCACCCGCCGCGTCCGCGAAGGTGGCGGAAGCGTTGCCGACGGTGATCGACTGCAGCTCGGCCGGGGTGGTCGCCGTGTTGGAGATGTTCACGACCACGTTGGCGGGGCCCGTGTAGTCACCCGAGGTACCGGCCCCGGTGACGATCACGATGTTGTTCAGTCGAAGGTTGGTCCCAAGGGTCGCCGCCGCGTTGTCCGGCTTGATCTGCAGGGTGTCCGGCGTGTTGCTGGCTGCGCAGGAGGACAGCGAGGCGATGGCGAGGGCGGCGATGGCGGCGATGCTGCCGCGTCGAAGGCTGCGGCTCATGCGGCGGCTACTCCTAGGTCACGTGTCGACAGGTCAGGTCTCAGATTATCGACCTCACTTATGCGCTCCTCACGGGGTGGTCCCCGTGTCGCACTCCCGGGGCCCCGCGGGGGCCGTCCGGCCGTACCCATGGCATGAACCGGTCATCGGTAGGACAAGCTTCGACCAAGATCGAATAACGATCCGGTCACGGCCCGGAACGGGGCGAAAGCTCAAGATCCAATCATGGTTGCGGGGGTGTTGCGCAAGGGTTTCGCCGGACCTCGGAACCGCCTCCGACCTGCGGGAAGCCCCCCTCGAACATCGGTCGCAGCACGTCACGGGGGTCCTTGTCAAGCCCCGGTACCGGCCCTGACCTGCGAAAACGCCCTTCGGGTGGGCCGCAAGGCGTGTTATTCTGGAAAGCCACGGAAGGGGTCCTGTCACATGACGTTCAAGGTTGGCGACACGGTGGTCTACCCCCATCACGGGGCCGCGCTGATCGAGGCCATCGAAATTCGCCAGATCAAAGGTGTGGACAAGACCTACCTGGTGCTCAAGGTGCAGCAGGGAGACCTGACGCTCCGCGTGCCCGCCGAGAACGCGGAGTTCGTCGGCGTGCGCGATGTGGTCGGCCAGGAGGGTCTGGACCGGGTCTTCGAGGTGCTCCGCGCACCGTACACCGAAGAGCCGACCAACTGGTCCCGTCGCTACAAGGCGAACCTGGAGAAGCTCGCTTCGGGCGACGTTATCAAGGTCGCCGAGGTCGTGCGCGACCTCTGGCGTCGCGAGCGCGAGCGCGGCCTCTCGGCCGGCGAGAAGCGGATGCTCGCGAAGGCGCGCCAGATCCTCGTCAGCGAGCTCGCGCTGGCGGAGAACACCAACGAGGACAAGGCGGAGACGCTGCTCGACGAGGTGCTCGCCTCGTAGTGCAGTCGGGCTTCCGCCCCATCGCCCACAGCGCCCGGTGCCGGCGTGCCGCTCCCAGGACGAACCGTCCGGGGGTGGTGCAGTGGCACTCCGGGCGCTGAGGCGTGTCCGGACGACGCCCCCCACCCGATCCGGTCCAGGCCCGCAAGACCGTTTCTGCACCGTTTCTGCGCAGTTGTGCGGCGGGCAGTGGACCAGTCGTTCTTCGGAAGGGGCCCCGCGCCCGCCGGGCACGCCATGGCCATACCCACTTCGCCGAAGGAGTGAAACCTGAACGCGTCAGGAGCAGTTGCAGCAGCAGTGGTGCCCGCCGCCGGACGCGGTGAGCGGCTGGGGCCCGGTGCCCCGAAGGCCCTGCGGGAACTGGGCGGGGTGCCGCTCCTGGTGCACGCCGTTCGGGCGCTCGCCCGCAGCCGGGCGGTCGGCCTGGTCGTGGTCGCCGCGCCCGCCGACGGGGTGGCCGAGGTGGTCGCCCTGCTGGACGGCCACGGGTTGGCGGGCAAGGACGTCCGGGTGGTGGCCGGCGGCGCGACCCGCCAGGAGTCGGTCCGGCTGGGCCTGGCGGCGATCCCCGAGGACGTCGAGATCGTGCTGGTGCACGACGCGGCCCGTCCGCTCGTCCCGGTCGAGGTGGTGGACGCCGTCGCGGCCGCCGTCCGGGCCGGGGCTCCGGCGGTGGTGCCCGCGGTGCCGCTGGCCGACACCGTGAAGCGGGTCGAGCCGAACCCGGGCCGCCCCGAGCCGGTGCTCGACACGCCCGAGCGGGCCACCCTGCGCGCGGTGCAGACCCCGCAGGGCTTCGACCGGGCCGCCCTGGTCGAGGTGCACGCCAAGGCGCTGGCCGAGGAGGCCGCCGGCGGCGCCGACGCGGTGCCCGTCACCGACGACGCCGGACTGGTGGAGCGCTACGGCGGCACGGTCGTCGTGGTGCCCGGCCACGAAGAGGCGTTCAAGGTCACCCGTCCGCTGGACCTCGTGCTCGCCGAGGCCGTACTCGCCCGCCGGAGGGCCGCCGATGACTACTGAGCCCCTGATCCCCCGGGTGGGGATCGGCACCGACGTGCACGCCTTCGAGGCCGGCCGCCCGCTGTGGGTCGCCGGACTGGAGTGGCCGGGCGCCGGGGACGGGCTGGCCGGGCACTCGGACGCCGACGTGGCCGCGCACGCCTCCTGCGACGCGCTGTTCTCGGCCGCCGGGATCGGCGACCTGGGCGCCCACTTCGGCACCGACCGCCCGGAGTGGTCCGGAGCCTCCGGGGTGAAGCTGCTCGGCGAGGCGGCCCGGCTGGTGCGCGAGGCGGGCTTCGAGATCGGCAACATCGCGGTCCAGGTGATCGGGGTCCGGCCGAAGATCGGCAAGCGGCGGGCCGAGGCGCAGGCCGCGCTGTCCGAGGCGGCCGGTGCGCCGGTCTCGGTCTCCGGCACCACCACCGACGGCCTGGGCCTGACCGGCCGGGCCGAGGGGTTGGCCGCGATCGCCACCGCCCTGGTGTACGAACGGCGTTGAGCCGTTCGCCGGCGCTCCGCCCGGCGGTCGGTCGGCGGTCGGTCGGCGGTCCGGCCGGCGGTCCGGCCGGAAACAGACGGCTGTTGACGGGTGTTCACCGAATGTCGCGGGGGCCCGGATCGGTAGGGTTCGGTCCGGGCCCGTGCGGAGCTCACCCCCGGGTCGTACCGTCGCCGACGAGAAGAGGTTCCCGATGACTTCCCAACTCTCCGACCGCGCCAAGGCGTTGATCGACGGCAAGAGCTTCGCCGTGGTCTCCACGATCCAGCCGGACGGCAGCCCCCAGTCCTCGGTGGTCTGGGTCAAGCGGGACGGCGACGACATCCTGTTCTCCACGGTCCAGGGCCGCCGCAAGCACCTCAACCTGGTGAAGGACCCGCGGGCCTCGATCGTGATCAACCCGCCGGAGAGCCCGTACGAGTACCTGGAGGTCCGCGGTTCGGTGACGCTGACCACCGAGGGCGGCCGGGAGTTGATCAACGAGCTGGGCTTCAAGTACCGCGGTGACCAGGAGTACGGCTTCGACGGTCCGGACGACGTCCGGGTGGTCGTCCGGCTCAGCCCGCGCAAGGTGGTCGGCAGCATCTGACCGGCCGGACGGGCCGCGATTCCCCGGGGCGGTCCCGCCGTTCCCCGGGGAATGCCCGGTCCGTTCCCGGTTAATGTCGCGGGGCACCCCCCGCCGCCCACTACGCTTGACGCTGTGAGCATTCGTCTGTACGACACCAGCACCCGACAGGTACGCGACTTCGTCCCGCTTGTACCGGGTTGTGTCTCGATCTACCTGTGCGGCGCTACCGTCCAGTCGGCGCCACACATCGGGCACATCCGGTCCGGCCTCAACTTCGACATCATGCAGCGGTGGTTCGCCTACCGCGGCTACCAGGTGACCTTCGTCCGCAACGTCACCGACATCGACGACAAGATCATCGCCAAGGAGCGCGAGCTCGGCACGCCGTGGTGGCAGATCGCCTACGAGAACGAGCGCGCCTTCAACGACGGTTACAACGCGCTCGGCTGCCTGCCGCCGACCGTCGAGCCGCGGGCCACCGGGCACGTGCCCGAGATGATCGAGATGATGCAGGGGCTCATCGAGAAGGGCCACGCCTACGCGGTCGACGGCAACGTCTACTTCGACGTGAAGTCGTACCCCGACTACCTCGCGCTCTCCAACCAGAAGCTCGCCGACCTGCGCCAGCCCGAGGGCGAGGGCGAGACCGGCAAGCGCGACCAGCGCGACTTCGCGATGTGGAAGGCCGCCAAGCCGGGCGAGCCGAGCTGGGAGACGCCGTGGGGCCGCGGCCGTCCGGGCTGGCACCTGGAGTGCTCGGCGATGGTGCACAAGTACCTGGGCCCGGCCTTCGACATCCACGGCGGCGGGCTGGACCTGATCTTCCCGCACCACGAGAACGAGATCGCCCAGTCCAAGGCCTACGGCGACGACTTCGCCGCCTTCTGGGTGCACAACGCCTGGGTCACCATGGCCGGCGAGAAGATGAGCAAGTCGCTCGGCAACTCGGTGCTGGTCTCCGAGATGGTCCGGGCGTGGCGGCCGATCGTGCTCCGCTACTACCTGGGCGCCGCGCACTACCGCTCGATGATCGAGTACAGCGAGGACGCGCTGCGCGAGGCCGAGGTCGGCTTCGGCCGGATCGAGGGCTTCATCCAGCGGGCCGTCGAGCGCTGCGGCAAGGTCGACGCGGCGCCCGAGGTGCCGTCGGCCTTCGCCGAGGCGATGGACGACGACTTCGGCGTCCCGCAGGCGCTGGCCGTCGTGCACACCGCCGTCCGCCAGGGCAACAGCGCCCTGAACGCGGACGACAAGGAGAGCGTGGTGGCGCGACTGGCCGAGGTCCGTGCGATGCTCGGTGTACTGGGCCTCGATCCGCTCGACCCGCAGTGGGCCGGGGCGGAGCGCGGCGAGGACCTCCACGGTGTGGTCGACTCGCTGGTCCGTCTGGTCCTGGACCAGCGGCAGGCGGCGCGTCAGCGCAAGGACTTCGCCACCGCGGACGCCATCCGCGACCAGCTCGGCCTGGCCGGGTTGGTGATCGAGGACACCCCGTCCGGCCCGCGCTGGACGATCAACAGCCAGTAACCCCATCTGACGATCGGGGTGATGGGTGGGCCGTACCGGACCGGTGCGGCCCTCCCGCATGACGTAGCGCATGCCGTCGGCCGCCGCCGCACCGAGCGGAGCGGCCGGGCATGCCGGACAGACAGGAAGTACAGCCATGGCCGGCAACAGCCAGCGCAGGAACCGCCGCAACCCCGGGTCGAAGAAGGGGGCCGCTGTCGGTACCGGCGGGCACAGCCGGAAGGCGCTGCAGGGCAAGGGCCCGACCCCTCCCGGTGAGGAGCGCAAGGGCCACCCCAAGCAGCGGGCCGCCAACGCCGCGATCAAGCGCGAGCGGGACGCCAAGGCCCGGGCCGGCATGCGCCGGGCCGGTGCCGGCGGCCGGGGCGGCCGCGGCGGCGCGGGCAGTGCCGAGCTGGTCTTCGGCCGCAACTCGGTGGTCGAGGCGCTCAAGGGCGACGTGCCCGCCAACGCCCTGTACGTCCAGCAGTTCATCGACACCGACGACCGGGTGCGCGACGCCTTCCAGGCCGCCAACGACCGCGGCATCCCGCTGATGGAGGCCCCGCGCGCGCAGCTGGACCAGATGACCGGCGGGATGAACCACCAGGGCCTGGTGCTGCAGGTCCCGCCGTACGAGTACGCCCACCCCGAGGACCTGCTCGCCGAGGCCTCCGACGCCGGCCAGGACGCGCTGATCATCGCGCTGGACGGGGTCACCGACTCGCGCAACCTCGGCGCCGTGGTCCGCTCCGCCGCCGCCTTCGGCGCGCACGGCGTGGTCATCCCCGAGCGCCGTGCGGCCGGCATGACCGCCGGTGCCTGGAAGACCTCCTCCGGTGCCGCCGCCCGGCTGCCCGTGGCCCGCGCCACCAACATGACCCGCACCCTGGAGGCCTACCAGAAGGCCGGCCTGATGGTCGTCGGCCTGGCCGCCGACGGCGAGGCCGAGCTGGGCGACCTGGAGCTGCTGAACGGCCCCGTGGTGATCGTCGCGGGCAGCGAGGGCAAGGGCCTGTCCCGCCTGGTCTCCGAGACCTGCGACATGCGGGTCCGGATCCCGATGAGCGGCCTGACCGAGTCGCTGAACGCCGGTGTCGCGGCGGGCATCGTGCTGTACGAGGCCGCCCGCATGCGCGCCAAGCGCTGATTTCCGGCAGGTCCGGACCAGCACGGACGGACCCCCGTCCGCAGGAGAACTTCTGAATTCTCCGCGATCCGAGTGAAAAGCGATCGGGCCCGACCGGGTCCGATCGCTTTTCTCATGATCACTTCAAGTATGCGCCGGACATCCACCCGGGAGAGTGTCCTAAGCGGCCGTCACCCGGTTAGACGGGCGTGGACGTGGACACCAGAACACCTCGGCGCCCCCTGTTCGGCGGGGGCAGCACCGGGATAGAGGCGGGCCCCGGGATCGACACCGTCAAGGTGCCGTCGGACCCCGCGCGCCTCAGCAGCACCCAGGCGAGCTTCCGGCTCCGGCTCGGCACCCCGGTGGCGCCGCTGATCGACGCCCCGGCGGGACTGCTGTCCACCGGCGCCGCGTTCGGCGACCCGTACGCCAACCAGGGCCTGATCCGCCGTCCGCTGGTCACCCCGCAGGTCGTCGTGCCCGCCTCCGCCGTCCCGGCGCTGGCCGGAGCCGCGGCCGGGGCCGCCGGCGGCGCGCAGCGGCGCAAGGGCCGGGTCACCGCCGTCACCTGGACCGGACAGGCGGCCCCCGGCGACCTCGCGGCCACCCGGCTCCTGGAAGCGGTGCGGACCAACGGCGCGCCCGGCGGCGCCGGCCCCGACGGCGCGGACACCCAGGTGCTGCCCGCCTACGCGGGCGCCCGGACCGTCCCCCGCCAGCCGCGCGAGGGCAGCGGCACCGCCACCGACGCCGGCGTCGGCCCGGTCGGCGAGCCGCACGGCTGGACCCCCAGCGGCGAACTGCCGGAGGTCTCCGCCGCCTCCGCGGCCGACGGCAAGCAGCCCTGGTACCCCGGCCGCCGGGTCGACCTCGGCCTGGTGCTGCTGCCGCTGCGCGCGGTGCTCGGCTCGCTCTCCGTCTACGCCGGGTTCAGCAAGCTCTGCGACCCGGTGTACTTCGACGGCGGCGAGCGCGGCTCCATGATGCGCTGGCTCTCCTCGCTGCACCCGTGGAAGGTCGCCGAGCCGCTGCTCGCCTTCGCGATGGCGCACCCCGTCGGCTCCGGCCTGGTGGTGTCGTTCACCGAGATCGTGGTCGGCGTGCTGACCGTCCTCGGCCTGTGGCAGCGGCTCGCCGCCGGGGCGGCCATGCTGCTCTCCGCCGTGCTGCTGTTCACCGTCAGCTGGCGGTCCGTCCCGGTCTACGACACCCCCGACCTGATCTTCCTCGCGGCCTGGAGCCCGCTGCTGATCGCCGGGGCGCCGTTCGCCTCGCTCGACGGACGGCTCAACCTGGAGGCCTGGCGCCGGATCGGCACCGGCGCCCCCGGTGCGCTGCGCCGCCGGGTGCTGCGCCGCGGCGCGGTCGTCACCACCGTCGTGGTCGGCCTCACCCTGCTGCTCGGCTCGATGCTCGGCGCGGCCGTCCGCACCGGCGGCCGCCCGCACCAGGAGCCCGGCCGACCGTCCGGCGACTACGGCACCCCGGTCTGGCCGTCCGGCAGCCCGTCCGGCGGCCCCGGCGGCCAGGGCACGTCCACCCAGCCCCAGCCCGCCGCCCCCCGCCCGGCCACCCCCACCCCGAGCGCCGGCACGCCGTCCACCGCCCCCGCCAAGTCGGCCGGGGCCACGCCCAGCGGCAAGCACTCCGGCAAGCCCGAGACCGGCGGCTCCTCCCCGGCGCCCGCCGCCCCGTCCGCCGGGTCCGGCTCCGCGCCCGCCCAGCGGACCCCGGCCCCCGGCGGCTCGGGCAACGCGCCCAAGCCCAGCCCGAGCAACGGCTCCGGGCTGCTCGGTGGGGTGCTGGGCAGCGGACCGGTACTGGGCAGCGGGCCGCTGGCCGGCCTGTCCGGCGGGGAGGCCGGTGGGCAGTCCGGTGGGCAGGCCGGTGGGCAGTCCTCCCGTCCGGGGACGCCGACCGCCACCTGAGGCCGCCGGACGCGCTACGGCCGGGTGCTCCGTGGGGGAGCACCCGGCCGTTGTGCTGCTCGGCGGTTCCGCGGGCTTGCCCTCGCCGGTTCTCCGTCCGCCCTCCGCCGGTCTCCGCGTCGTCAGCGGGAGCTGTCGCGGTAGGCGGCGAGCTCCTTGGCCGCCTCGGTGAGGTCCTTCGCGGTGTCGATCGCGCGCCAGTACACGCCCTGCGGCAGCTGGTACCCGGCGAGCCGCTTGCTGCGGGCGAGTTGGGGGAAGGTGGTGCGCTCGTGGTCGCCCACGTCCGGCAGCAGCTCGGCGAACTCCGGGCTGAACACGTACAGGCCGGCGTTGATCAGGAAGGGCGAGGGCGGGGCCTCGATGAAGTCCAGCACGTTGCCGAACTGGTCGGTCTCCACGGCGCCCCACGGGATCCGCGGCCGGGCCAGCGCGAGCGTCGCGACGGCGTCCCGCTCGTGGTGGAAGGCGGCCATGTCGCGCAGGCTGAACCGGGTCCAGATGTCGCCGTTGGTGGCGTACCAGGGCTCGTCCGGGCGCGGCAGCGCCTTCGCCGCGTACTTGAGCCCGCCGCCGCGCCCCAGCGGCTCGGCCTCGACCACGGTGCGCACCCGCAGCGGCAGGTCCGCCTTGTCGAGCCACTCCTCCAGCACGTCGGCCAGGTGACCGCAGGACACCACGACGTCGGTGACGCCCTCGGCGGCCAGCCAGGCCAGCTGGTGGCCGAGGATCGGCGTGCCCGTCCCCGGGATCTCGACCAGCGGCTTGGGGCGGTCGTCCGTGTAGGGGCGCAGCCGGGAACCCTGGCCGCCGGCCAGGATCACGGCCTGGGTGACGGGAGTCGTGGTCGGCCGGGTGTGCTGCTGGGGCTGCGGGGACGCGGGGTCGGCGGTGGTGCCGGAGTCAGCGGTCATGGCTGAACAATAGGGCGCCGGAAGGGGGTTGGCGCCTCAGGTGGACCGCTCGTCCGGGGATCCGTCAGCCGACGACGCCGGCCGCGAAGGCGCCGTCGCAGACCGGGCGGGCGAAGGAGCGGGCCCGCTGCACGTCGCCCTGGTACTTGCGGACCGCCGCCTTGCCCAACTCGGTGGCCAGCGAGGTGCAGTACGGCGTCAGCGACGGCTGCTCGCGCATCGAGCGCTCCAGCAGGTCCAGCGCGGCGGACGGGTTCTTGGTGCGCAGCTCGTCCAGCAGCGCCACCCGCAGCGAGTCCTGCGGGGCGAGCCCGTCCGTCCTGGCGGCGGCCGCGGACGACCGCCCGATGCCGACGCCGTCACCGCTGGAGGCCGCCACGACCTGCTGGTCGAGCGCGGTCGGCGGGGCCCATGGGACCCGGGTCACGGCGAGGGTGCCGGTGGTCACCAGGACGACCGGCAGGGTCAGGGCGACGGTCTGGCCGATACGGCGCACAAGCTGCTTCACCCTCAGGAGAGTAGCGGTGGGTAGGCCCCGGATCGCCCTCCGTCACGCCATCGAGTGACAGGGTGTCCGGGTTCGTCCCTGCACCGTGTTGACGTGGGGGTGTACGGACGGAGCCCGCCGGACCGCGAACGGTCCGACGGGCTCCGGAGCTGCCCCGCGCGGGGGCCGACGAGCCGGGCGTCAGCGGCCCAGGCGGGCCCCGGTGCTGGTGGAGAAGACGTGGGTCTCCTCGGCGGTCGGCACGACGTGGACGGTCTCGCCGCGGGCCGGGATCTGGCGGCCGGGCACGCGGACGACCAGGTCCTTGTCCACGCCGCCGATCTGGGTGGTGCCGTAGACGAAGCCGTCCGAGCCGAGCTCCTCGACCACGTTCACCGTCACCGCGACACCCTCGATGCCGCCCGCCGGGACGATCTGGAAGTGCTCGGGGCGGATGCCGACGGTCACCGTCTTGTCCGTCGCGGCGCCGGCCAGGTCCTCGCGGGAGATGTTGACCACCGAGCCGCCGAACTTCACGCCGCCGTCCACCAGCGGCACCTCGACCAGGTTCATGGCGGGCGAGCCGATGAAGCCGGCCACGAACAGGTTCGCGGGCTTGTCGTACATGTTGCGCGGGGTGTCGACCTGCTGGAGCAGACCGTCCTTGAGCACCGCGACCCGGTCGCCCATGGTGAGGGCCTCGGTCTGGTCGTGGGTGACGTACACCGTGGTGATGCCCAGGCGGCGCTGCAGGCCGGCGATCTGGGTGCGGGTCGAGACGCGGAGCTTGGCGTCCAGGTTCGACAGCGGCTCGTCCATCAGGAAGACCTGCGGCTGGCGGACGATCGCCCGGCCCATCGCGACGCGCTGGCGCTGACCGCCGGACAGCGCCTTCGGCTTGCGGTCCAGGTAGTCGGTCAGGTCGAGGATCTTCGCCGCCTCCTCGACCTTGATGCGGATGTCCGCCTTGTTCACGCCGGCGATCTTGAGCGCGAAGCCCATGTTCTCGGCGACGGTCATGTGCGGGTAGAGCGCGTAGTTCTGGAACACCATCGCGATGTCCCGGTCCTTCGGCGGCAGGTGGGTGACGTCCCGGTCGCCGATCCGGATCGCGCCGCTGTTGACGTCCTCCAGACCGGCCAGCATGCGCAGGCTGGTCGACTTGCCGCAGCCCGACGGGCCGACCAGCACGAGGAATTCGCCGTCCGCGATCTCCAGGTCCAGCGCGTCCACCGACGGCTTGGTCGCCCCGGGGTAGACACGGGTCGCCTGGTCGTACGTGACAGAAGCCATGGTCGTTCTCTCCTTCACCGGCAGGAACGTGCCGGACGATCCGAGTAAAGGGGGTTCGTTCGTCTCGGTCGGCCGTGCAGTGGTCTGAACCACTGCACACACCGACTCCCGGCGACGCTACCTGCGCTTCCGCCGCTTGTCAGCCCCCCTCCGCCCGCTTTTCCGCATCGGTTCCATCACGCCCACCCACCCCGCCAACCCCGGGATATCCCCCCACCCCACCACCCCGGCCCGGTAGACTGCCCCCGGTGCCGCCGTGATCCATCGCGGACGGTCACCGTGCCTCCTTAGCTCAGCTGGCCAGAGCACCGCTCTTGTAAAGCGGGGGTCGTCGGTTCGAACCCGACAGGGGGCTCTGTGGCGGAGACGCCGGAGGGGCCGACTCGATCATGATCC
>NZ_JBHWIV010000106.1:0-27206 GCF_042731675.1 Kitasatospora sp. NPDC059827
GAGACAGCCCTTGCCCTGGGCGGCGCGGCGGGCCTCGGCCCGGCCGCCGGAGCGCGGCCCGGGCACGCCGCCCGCCGCACCGTCCTCGGGGAGTGCCCCGGGCGCGTCCTCGCCCTGAGCCGGGCTCTCGCCCCTGCGACCTGCCATGCGCGTACCTTTCACCGACGGAAGCGACGCCCCGGACGATCTGGCGCACCGCACTCAGGGAGACGACCCGAACCGCTCCCTGGTTGTACGTACGAAGGTCGGTACAGTCCGACCATCGTGGCTTCCGATCATATGGAGACCGAAGGTGATCACCGACCCCCGGTGCACCAACCACCCCGGTGGCCACGGGACGATCCCGTCACAGAACATCTGAAAAGGGCCGATTCGGGCGGACCGCGATGTCGACCCGGGAGGGGGCCGGGACGGGACAGGAGCGGGGCCGGGGCGGAGCGGGGGCGGGCTCAGAGCCAGCCGCGACGGCCGGCGAGCAGGCCGGCCTCGAAGCGGCTGCGGGCGCCGAGCCGGTCCATCAGGTCGGCCATCATCCGGCGGGTGGTGCGCAGCGAGATGCCGAGGTGCTTGCCGGCCGCCTCGTCGGTGTAGCCCTGGCCGAGCAGGCGCAGCAGTTCCTGCTCCTGGCGGGTGAGGCCCTCCTCGTCGCGCTCGCGCGGGGCGCCGAAGGGGGTGGCGTCGGACCAGGTCTGGTCGAAGAGCGAGACCAGGGCGGTGAGCACGCCGGGTGACGAGATCTGGACGGCGCCCTTGAGGGTGTTGGCGGGGTCGATCGGGACGAGGGCGACCCGCCGGTCGATGACCAGCATCCGCAGCGGCAGCGCGGGCACGGTGCGCACCTCGCAGCCGAGGCCGGTGAGCCACTCGGCGTGCAGGACGGTGGCCCGGTCCTTGCGCACCGCGTCCAGGTAGACGGTGCGCATCGACACCCCGCGGGCCAGCAGCTCCTCGTTGTCGGGCCGGCTGGCCTGGAGGGAGGCGGCGGGCCGGGCGCGGCCGGGGGCGAAGGTGAGCAGTTCGTCCTGGACCGAGCTGACCAGCTCCTCCATCCGCGCCGCCACGGTGGCCATGCCGAGCAGTCGCTCCAGCTGGCTGTCCTCGGCCGACTCGTCGCGGAACTGGGCGAGCATGCCGGAGATCTCGGCCTGGCGCCGCTCGAACTCCAGCTGGGCGCGCTGCTGGACGGATTCGTAGTACCGCAGCAGGGCCGGCAGTCCGACCCGGGGGTCGACCGGCCGCAGGCCGCCGGAGGGCGTGCCCGGGGCCTCGGCCTCGGAGGGGCGGAGCAGGCGCAGGTCGGCGAGCTGGTCGAGCGCGGCGCGGACCTGCGCCCCGCCGAGGCCGAGTTTGTCGGCCAACCCCTCGACATCCAGCTGAGGATCCGTCAGCATCAGTCGATAGACCGCCTGCGCGGCATCGTCGATCCCCCGCGTCATCGGCGCACCACTCCCCCGCAGCCGGTACCGGTTTTCCGGCGCTCGGCCGGACAAGTCCGCTGCCCGATCATGCCAGGACGAGCAGGTCAGGACAACTGCGGAAGCGTTTCTTTCGGGGCTCCGGATCGACCGGCCGGGATAAGGGTAATGAGAAGGCAATGGCACCAAGGTGCCACCGCGATCTTCCTGCCGCCCCGAACACCTTCCGGCGGCCCTCGGCATCCTCCAGACTTTCGGTTGTCGGGAAGCCGCGAGCTCCCCGACCGGGCCCGCCGATGATTACGGACCGTCATCACCGACGGCCGACCGATCAGGTCGGTGAATTGGCCGGCACCCGCTTCCGCACCGCACGTCGTCCTGGGGGACCCTCATGCTGCTTTCCTACCGCAAGCTCGCCTGTACCGCCGCCGTCTCCGCCGTCGCCGCCGCCTTCGCCGGTGGTGTCCTGGCCGGTGCCGCGTACGCCACGCCGGGCTCCGCACCGGCCGTCGGCCCGGCCACGGCCTCGGTGCAGCAGTTCACGAACGACCTCACCACCCACCTCCGCGCGTCCCGGTCGGAGATGCTCCAGGGGGCCGCGACCCCGGCCGACTGGCACTGGAACTGACGGCCGCTTCCGCAGGCCAGGGCACCTGACGCCGCCCCCGCCACCACCGGCCGACGAGCAGTCCGGCCGGACGGCGGGGAAGGCCCGTCGGCGGAACTCCGGACCGCCGCATAAATTGAAAGTGCAACAATCCGCCAGGAGCGACAGTGCCGGTTATCGAACCGATCGTGCTGGACTTCTTCGGCTCGGAGATCGCCCTCGTCCAGGCCGACCGCGACGAGATATCGTTCCATTTCGGGCCGCACCTCACCGGGATTTCCCGGGACCCCGACCAACTGCGGGTGGAATTCTCCCGCCCCCCGGGGAAGGACGCGCCCGGCGATTTCCTGGTGCGCCGCAGTGACGGAACGCCATTGCTGCGCCGCACCTTCCGGGGCTGGGGCAACGTCCCGGGCGCGGTGCCGCCGTTCGCGGCCCTCCAGGACCGGTTCTGCCTGGCCCCCGCCGTGGTGCTGGCCAAGGGCGGCGCCACCGTGGCGCTGCTCGGCGGACCGTACTCGGAGCAGGCCAACGTGGGCGCCGCGCTGGCGCAGCGCTCCTGGGAGTTCGTCTCCGGACGACTGCTGGTGCTGGACCGCCGCACCGGGCACGTCCTGCCCTACCTCGCGCCGCTGGAGGCGCGCGGGCCGGCCGCGGCCTGGCTGCGCGGCGCCGGACTGCCGGACGGCACCTGGCGCACCGTCACCTCGCCGGTCGGCGGCGAGGTCCTGCTGGTGCGGCCGGAGAGCCTCGGCCCGGTCGTCCCGGTCCGGGCCCGGCTGGCCCCGCCGGCGCTGGTCCGGCTGTGCCGCAGCGACGACGAGGAAGTACGGCTGGCACCATGGGAGTTCACCACCAGGACCTGGCCGGCCGGGTCCTCGGGACTGCTCGCCGACGCACCGACCCACTGCCTGCACCTGCCCGGCGTGAGCGGGGCGGAGGAGGCCGCCGGACTGATCGATCACGCCATGACCAAGGAGAAGGACGACTCGTGCCTCGACGTACCAGCTATGCCATCGGCGCACCGTGCTGGGCTGACTGCATCACTCCCGATCTGAGCGGCAGCCGGGAGTTCTACTCGGCGCTGCTCGGCTGGGAGTTCGTCACCGAGTCGCCGGACTACCAACTGGCCGTGCTGGGCGGGGAGGTCATCGGCGGCTTCGGCGCCGCACCGGTCGGGCTGCCGCCGCAGGCCGCGTGGAACGTCTACCTGGCGACCAAGGACGCGGAGCACTGCTGCGTCCAGGTCGGCCGGCTGGGCGGACGCGTGGTGATGCCCCCGGTGCCCGCCGGGGAGAACGGCCGGCTGCTGCTCGCCGTCGACTCCTCCGGGGTCACGGTCGGCTTCTGGGAGGGCGCCCGGGCCGAGGGCGTGGTGCTCGCCGACGAGCCGGGCGCGATCTGCGGCCACGAGCTGCGGGTGCCGTCCGCCACCCAGGCCGAGGCCTTCTACGGGCCGCTGTTCGGCTACCGGCTCGGCGCGGAGGGGGAGTTCACCCTGGACGGCTTCGCCCACGCCCGCGTGGTGGAGAGCGACCAGGGCCGTCCGTGCTGGCTGCCGCACTTCGGCGCGGCCGACCCGGCGGACGCCGTCCACCGGGCGGTCCGGCTGGGCGCCCGGCTGGTGCGGCCGGGCTCGGACGAGCCGCCGGTCCTGCGGGACCCGTGGGGCGCGGAGTTCGGGCTGGTGGCGGCGGGCTGAGCCGGCCGGGCGCGTCGGACGGCCCGCCCGGCCCGCGGCCCCGGTCACAACGCCTTGACCGCGGCGCCCAGTTCGGGCCGGCCCTTGATCGCCAGCTTGCGGTAGATCCGGCCCAGGTGGGTGTCCACCGTGCGCTTGCTGAGGCAGAGCCGCTCGGCGACCTCCAGGTTGCTCAGGCCCTGCAGCACCAGCTCGGTGACCCGGCGTTCGCTCGGGGTCAGCCGGACCGGACCGGCGTCCCGGGTGCCGATCGCCGGGCCGCCGCGCTCCTCGGCCGGGCGCGGCCGGGCGTCGCCGCCGGGCAGCGGGTCGGCCGCGATGGTCCGGGCGGCGGCGTGCTCGCCGAGCGCCTGGTAGGCCTGGGCCGCGTGGGCGCGCCACGGCACGCAGGCCGGGTCGGCCACGCCGCGGGCGGCCAGCTGGTGCCCGCACTCCAGGAAGAGCCGCAGCGCCTGCTGGTGGTCGCCGCGGTGCGCGGCGACCAGGCCGCGGGCCTCCAGCAGCACCGCGCGCAGCAACGGGTGCGCCTCGGCGGGCAGTTCGACCCCGGCCAGCGCGGCGGCGTCCACCGGCAGGCCGCGGCGCAGCCGGGCCCGGACGGCCAGCGCCAGCGCGGCGCCCGCGAGGTCCTCGGCCCGGATCCGCCGGGCCAGGTCGGCGGCCTGCTCGGCGTCGGCGAGCGCGGCGTCCGGCCGGCCCTGCCGGTGGGCGATGTCGGAGCGGGCCAGCAGGGCGAGGGCCAGTTCGCCGCGGTGGTTCCAGCGCTGGGCGGAGCGGACCGCCCGGCCGGCCCAGGCGGCCGCCTCGTCCAGGCGCCCCGTCCAGGCGTAGGCCATCGCCGCGCCCAGCACCTCCGTACCGGCCTCGGCGGGCGAGACCCGGCGCACGCAGCGCCCGGCCAGCCGCACCGCCGTACGGGGCTGGCCCCCGGCGGCGGCCAGCGCGGCCAGCGCCCCGAGCAGGGCGGTGCCGGCGGGCTCGGCCGGCTCGGCGCGCAGCGCGGCCAGGGCTGGCCGCAGCGCGGTGCGCCGGCCGGTGAGGGCGGCCTGGGCGGCGAGCGGCAGCAGCAGTTCGGCCGGGGGGCCGGGGGTGGCGGCGAGCGCCGCGGCGGCCTCGGCGAACGGGACGGCGGCGGCGCCGGCCGCGCTGAGGGCGAGCACCGGCCCGGCGAACGGCCGGAGCAGCCGGGCCCGTTCGGCCGGGTCGGGGGCGGCGGCGAGGCCGGCGGCGCAGCGGGCGGCGGCGGCCACGTCGCGGTGGAGTTCGACGGTGCCGAGCTGCCCGGTGAGCGAGCGGACCAGCTCCGGGTCGGCGGCGTCGGCGAGGGCGCGCTGGAGGTAGCGGGCGGCGTCGTCCCAGTGGCCGTCGGCGGCGGCGTCCCGGGCGGCGGTGCGCAGGACGGGGACGGCCCAGTCCAGCCCGGTGGTGCCGGAGGACATCAGGTGTTCGGCGGTGCGGGCGGCGGGGGCGCCGAGCCGGGCGAGCAGGGCGGCGGCCCGCTCGTGCAGGGCGACCAGGACGCGCGGGTCGGTGCGGGCCAGCACGGCGGTGCGGACCAGCTCGTGCCGGAAGGTCTCCGGCGGGCCGGGTTCGATCAGGTCGGTGCGGTGCAGCGCCTCCCGGGCCTCGTCGGCGAGGAGTTCGCCCTGGCCGGTCAGCAGGGCGGCGGTGGCGAGGTCGGCCCCGGTGCCCAGGACGGCGAGGCCGGTGAGCAGTTCGGCGGCCCGGGGGTGGCTCTGCCGCAGCCAGCTGAGGGTGGTGTCGGCGAGGGTGCCGGCGCCGATCCGGCGGACCTTGTCGAGGTCGGGCGAGCCGGGGTTGATCCGGGCGGCGGCCAGCCGGGCGGTGAGTTCCTCGACCACCAGCGGGTTGCCGCGGGAGAGGTCGTGGCAGACGGCGGCGAGTTCCGGGTCGACCGGGGCGTCGAACTCCTCGGCGACCCGCTCGGCCACGCAGCTGTCGCAGAGCGGGCCGGGGGTGAGGGTGCGGGCGTGGCGCAGGGCGGCGAGTTCGGCGGCGAGCGGGTCGGCGGCCTCGTCGGCGGTGCTGGCGAGCAGGGCGACGGGCAGGCCGTCGAGCCGGCGGGCGAGGTAGGAGAACCACTGGCGGGACTCCTCGTCGGCCAGGTGGAGGTCGTCCACGGCCATCACGACGGGGGTCCGGGCGGTGAGCGAGCGGGCCGCGTGGAAAAGGTCGTTCAGCACCCTTTCGCGCCCGTTGCCGGCGTTTTCGGAACCCGCCGGGAGGGCTCTTCCGAGAGCGTCCGGCAGATCTCCGGCGAGGGCCGCCCCGGGGAATTCCCCGGGTGATTCGCCCAGGAACTGCGGACTTGGCACCGCGCCTGTTGTCATGCGCATGAAGGGGTCGAAGAGCTGGCGCACCACCCCGTACGGAAAGTCCCGCTCGTTGTCGTGACATCGGGCCCGCAGCACCACCGCGCCCTCCGGCAGCCGGGCCAGCGCGGCCCGCAGCAGCGCACTCTTCCCGGCCCCGCGCGCGCCCCTGACCAGCACGACCGCGGAGCGGCCGGCGGCCGCCCCGGCCACCGCGCGCGCCAGCTCCGCCAGCTCCGTTTCCCGGTGCAGCAAAACTCCAGTCGGCACCGCAACCCCCCGTCGTACCCGCGTGCGGACACACCAGTATCGCCCGCCGCGCCCCCCTGTCAACGTTCCGGGCGAATACGTACCGGGATACGTACCGGCCGAACGGAATACGCAATTCCACGCGATGCGTAACTCGACGGCGCCGACGGATATGCAGTATGTACAGCCCAATTGCCGCCGTGCTCGAATACTCACGACGAACTTGTGAACACAGGGGGATGACTGATGGAGCGACCGCGGCTCAAGGCCCATTTCCTCACCGAGACGGTGGGAGAAAAGGTCTTCCTGCTCGGAGAGGGGCAGGACTACCTCGTCCCGGGGGCCGCCGCGGTGCGCCTCCTGCCCTACCTGGACGGACGGCGCACCGTCGCCGAGATCCTCCAGGCGCTGGGCACCGAGGTCCCGCTCGGCCAGGCGCTGACCGCACTGCGCCGCTACGAGGCCGCCGGGCACCTCGCCGAGGGCCGGCCCGAACTGCCGGACCACGTCCTCGCCTACTGGGACGCCCAGGGCGTCGACCCGGCCGTCGCCCTGGAGGCCGCCCGGGCCACCGAGCTGCTGGTGCTCGCCCTCGGCGCCGCCGAGGCCGCCCCGCTGGTCGAGGCGCTCACCGCCACCGGCCTGCGCGCCCGCGCCGTCACCGAGGACCAGGCCGTCACGGGCGGCCCGGACACCATGGTCGTCGCCCTCACCGACGACTACCTCGCCCCCGCCCTGGAGCGGCTGAACACCGCCCGGCTGGCCGACCGGCGCCCCTGGCTGCTCGCCAAGCCCACCGGCACCTCCCCCTGGCTCGGCCCGCTGCTGCGCCCCGACGAGACCGGCTGCTGGAGCTGCCTCGCCCAGCGGATCAGCGGCAACCGCCAGGTCGAGCGCTACCTGGCCGGCAAGCGCGGCGAGACCGTGCCGCTGCACCCCACCCGCGCCGCCATCCCGGCCGGCCCGGCGATGACCGCCCAGCTGCTCGCCACCGAGACCGCGCGCATCCTCGCCGACGAGTGCTGCTCCGCCCTCTCCGGCACCATGGTCAGCCTCGACCTCAACACCCTGCAGACCACCGAGCACACCCTGGTCCGCCAGCCCCAGTGCCCCGACTGCGGCGACCCGGCACTGCTCACCGAGCGCAGCCCCAAGGTCGTCCTGCAGCCGAGCCCGGCCCGGCACACCACCGACGGCGGCTACCGCGTCCAGGCCCCGCAGTTCACCTACGACCGGCTCAAGCACCACATCAGCCCGCACCTGGGCGCGATCACCCGGCTCGGCGCGCACGACGACACCGGCAACGGCATCACCTACAGCTTCACCGCCGGCCACAACTTCGCCATGGTGAACGACAACATGGACCTGCTGCGCCGCAACATGCGCGGCCAGAGCGGCGGCAAGGGCCGCTCCGAGATCCAGGCCAAGGTCAGCGCGATCTGCGAGGCGATCGAGCGCTACTCGGCGGTCTGGCGCGGCGAGGAGCCGGTGGTGCGCGCCGCCTACCGCGACCTCGACCCGGCCGTCGCCGTCCACATGGACGCCCTGCTCCAGTTCTCCGACGCCCAGTTCGCGAACCGCGCCGAGTGGAACGCCGACCCCAAGCACCGGCTGCACCTGGTGCCCGACCCGTTCCCGGTCGACGCCGAACTGGACTGGACCCGCGCCTGGTCGCTCACCCACGACGAGGAGCGGCTCGTCCCCTCCGGCTACGCCTGGTACGGCCACCCCGACCTCCAGCAGCACTTCTACTGCGTCGGCGACTCCAACGGCTGCGCCAGCGGCAACACCCTGGAGGAGGCGATCCTCCAGGGCTTCTGCGAGGTCGTCGAGCGCGACGCGGTCGCCCTGTGGTGGTACAACCGCACCGCCCAGCCCGAGTTCGACCTCGACTCGCTGAACGACCCGTACGTGGACACCATGCGCGCCTTCTACGCCTCGGTGGACCGCGAGCTGTGGGTGCTCGACCTCACCTCCGACCTCGGCGTGCCGGTGTTCGCCGCGATCTCCCGGCGCGTGCACGAGGTCGAGGACATCATGGTCGGCTTCGGCGCCCACCCGGACCCGCGGATCGCCGCGATCCGCGCGCTCACCGAGGTCAACCAGTTCCTCCCGTTCATCGACCGGCGGGACGAGAACGGCGACACCCTCTACCGCACCGACGACCTGGAGACCCTGGAGTGGTGCCGGACGGCCACCGTCGCGGACGAGCCCTGGCTGCTGCCGGGCCGCGAACTCGCCGCCACCACCCTGGCCGACTTCGCCCCGCTCGACGGTGACGACCTCGCCGGACACGTCCGGGACTGCGTCGACCGCGCCCGCCGGGCCGGTGTCGAGGTG
This sequence comes from Kitasatospora sp. NPDC059827, assembly GCF_042731675.1. Classification (NCBI taxonomy): domain Bacteria; kingdom Bacillati; phylum Actinomycetota; class Actinomycetes; order Kitasatosporales; family Streptomycetaceae; genus Kitasatospora; species Kitasatospora sp. NPDC059827. Next base: position 8,647 of record NZ_JBHWIV010000106.1, read on the forward strand.
ATCGTGCTCGACCAGAGCCGCCCCGACCTCGACCTCGCCGTGGTCAAGGTGATCGCCCCCGGCATGCGCCACTTCTGGCGCCGCCTGGCCCCCGGCCGGCTCTACGACGTGCCGGTCCGCCAGGGCCGACTGGCCGCTCCGCAGACCGAGGAGCAGCTCAACCCGAAGAACGTCTTCTTCTAGGAACGGCCGGGTACCGACGCGATGACCACCGCCCTTGACCGGATCCACCTGCCCGCCGCCGCCCGTACGGTGCGCCGGCTGCGGCTGCGCCCCGACGGCGCGTTCGCCCCGCTCGGCCCGAGGGCCGTCCGGCTGACCGCGCCGGTCGGCGCGCTCGACCTGCCCGACCTGGCGCCCGGCGCCCGGGAGGCGGTGGCCGCGCTGGCCGCCGGGGAGCACACCGAGGAGGAGCTGGCCGCCCTGGTCGCGGCCCGGGACGGCGACACCGGGCTGCTGCGCTGGCAGCTGGCCCGCCGCCGGCTCGGCACGGCCGGGATGCTGGAGCACTCCGTGCACCTGGCCCTCGACGGCCCGGACGGCGCCACCGGCACCGAGGAGCCGCTGGCCCGGCTGCGCCCGGTCGGCCGGGGCGCCGCCGAGCCCGGCCCCACCCCGGACCCGACCGGGCAGGTGAAGCTGTCCCGCTTCGCCACCGCCGCGGTCGAGGACGGCGCCCTGCTGGTGCGCTCCCCGGGCAGCCCGCTGGCCGTCCAGCTGACCACCAGGGCGGCCGGGCTGCTGGCCGCCCTGGCCGGCTGGACCAGCCCCGCCGCACTCGCCCAACTCCCCGGCGCCCTGCCGCTGGACGCCGTCCGGCAGACCCTGCGGCTGTTCGCCGCCGCCGGGCTGCTGGCCTACGGCGCCCCCGGCGCCGAGCCCGAGGCCGAGGAGCAGCGGTTCGCCCAGTGGACCGCCGCCGACCTGGCCTTCCACTCCCGCACCCGGCGGCCCACCAGCGTGGCCGGCTACGGCGGCACCTACCGCTTCGGCGACCGCTTCGCCCCCGAGCCCGCCTCGCCCGCGCCGTTCGCGGGCGAGAAGGTCGCCCTGCCCGTCCCCGACCTGGACGAACTCACCCGCACCGACCGGCCGTTCACCGAGGTGCTGGAGCAGCGCCGCTCGGTGCGCGACCACGACGAGCAGGCGCCGATCACCCTGGAGCAGCTCGGCGGGCTGCTCTACCGCAGCGCCCGCCGGCGCCAGACCTTCACCGGCGGGGACGGCCAGGAGCTGGCCGACCGGCCGTACCCGAGCGGCGGCGCGGTGCACGAGCTGGAGCTGTACCCGCTGGTGACCTCCTGCGCGGGCCTGGAGCCCGGGCTGTGGCACTACGCGACGGACCGGCACGAGCTGGAGCTGGTCAGCGCGCCGAGCCCGGCCACCGCCCAACTGGTGAAGAGCGCCCGCGAGTCCTGCCTGATGCAGACCGACCCGCAGGTGGTGCTGCTGGTCACCGCGCGGTTCGGCCGGGTGATGTGGAAGTACGAGACGGTCGCCTACCCGCTGGTCCTCAAGCACGTCGGCGCGCTCTACCAGACCCTCTACCTGGTCGGCACCGCGATGGACCTCGCGGTCTGCGGCCTCGGCGGCGGCGACGCGGCCGACTTCGCCGCGGCCAGCGGCCTCGACTACTTCACCGAGGGCACCGTCGGTGAGCTGGTGATCGGCAGCCGGCCGCCGACGCTGCGCCAGGACGTGGGCGTCCCACGGAGAGAAGCCAGAAGATGAAGTTCCGTTTCAAGGCGCTGCAGCGGATGCGCGAGCCGGACGAGCTCGACTCGCCGACGCTGCTCGCCGCGCCGCGGGGCTGGATCGCCCTGTTCGTCGTGATGATCACCATGGCCGCCGCGCTGCTGTGGACCTTCGCCGGGACGATCCCGATCACCGTGGACGCCCCCGGCCTGCTCACCCACCCGCACGGCACCGCGATGATCCAGAGCCCGTACGGCGGGATGGTCCGCACCGTCCTCGCCAAGCCCTCCGACCAGGTCCGGCAGGGCCAGTCCGTGGTGCGGGTCGAGGACACCGAGGGCCACAGCCGGGAGATCACCAGCCCGTTCGGCGGGCGGGTGGTCGGCCTGTCGGTCACCGACGGCCAGGTCGTCGCCCCCGGCTCGCCGGTCGCCTCGGTCGAGCGGGTCGACGACCCGCAGGAGCGGATGGTCGCGATGGTCTTCGTGCCGGCCACCCGCACCGTCGGGCTGGAGCCCGGCGACCAGGTCGACCTCACCGTGTCCACCACCCCGGCCGGCGCCTTCGGCCTGCTGCGCGGCACCGTCAGCTCGGTCAGCCCGTACGCGCTCACCCGGGAGGCCGTCTCCGGCCTGGTCGGCGGCGACCTCGCCGCCCAGCGCTACCTCGGCAAGGACGCGCCCCGGCTGGTCGTCGTCGACCTCACGCCCGACCCGAACACCCCCAGCGGCTTCGCCTGGACCTCCCAGAGCGGCCCGCCGAACCCGCTGGGCACCCAGGTCGCCGTCACCGCCACCATCAACGTCGGCGAGCAGACCCCGTTCAACCTGATCCTCGGCCGCTGAGAGGAGGCACCGATGACCGCCACCGTCCCGGAGAGCACCCGGGCCTCCGCCCCCGTGCCGCCACCGGACCCGGAGAAGCCGAAGCGCCGCCGCGGCCGCCCCACCCGGGCGGCCGCGCCGCGGCGCTGGCGGCACGCCGTCCCCACCGTCCTGCAGATGGAGTCGGTGGAGTGCGGCGCCGCCAGCCTCGCCATGATCCTCGGCTACCACGGCCGCTGGGTCCCGCTGGAGGACCTGCGCGGCGTCTGCGGGGTCTCCCGCGACGGCGCCCGCGCCTCCACCCTGCTGAACGCCGCCCGCACCTACGGGCTCACCGCCCGCGGCTACCAGACCGAGGCCGAGAAGCTCCGCGACCTCGACGGCCCGGTCATCATCTTCTGGGCCTTCCAGCACTTCATGGTCGTCGAGGGCATCCGCACCCGGTACGGCCGCACCGTCGTCGCCGTCAACGACCCGGCCAGCGGCCCCCGGCTGATGGAGTGGGACGAGTTCGACTCCGGCTTCACCGGCATCGTGCTCTCCTTCGAGAAGGGCCCCGACTTCGAGCCCGGCGGCGACAAGGGCGGCATCGGCCCCGCCCTGCTCGAACGCCGGCTCCCGACCGGGCGCGCCATGCCGCTGGTGCTGCTCGCCAGCCTGCTGCTGGTGCTGCCCGGCATCGCGATCCCCGCCTACACCCGGGTGTTCATCGACCGGGTCCTGACCGGCAGCGGGAGCGGCTACCTCCTACCGCTGCTGGCCGCCATGACCGGCACCGCCGTCGTCGTCTTCGTGCTGACCTCCGTCCAGCGGCACTACCTGCTGCGGATCGAGATCCGGATGGGGCTGGTCAGCTCGGCCCGGTTCTTCCGCCACCTGCTGCGGCTGCCGGTCGACTTCTTCCTCCAGCGCCGCCCCGCCGAGGTCGCCAAGCGGGTGTCCGGCAACGACGTGGTCGCCGAGATCCTCTCCCGCGACCTCGCGCTCACCGTGATCAACCTCGGCCTGGTGCTGTTCTACGCGGCCGTGCTGATCCGCTACGACATCCTGCTCGGCCTCGTCGGCGTCGGCATGGCGCTGCTCAACGTGGTCGTGCTGCAGGCCGTCGCCCGGGCCCGCACCGACGCCGTGGCCGCGCTGCGCACCGACCGCGGCAACCTCACCGCGACAACCTTCACCACCCTCTCGCTGATCGAGACCGTCAAGGCCACCGGCGCCGAGCAGGACGCCTTCGGCCGCTGGGCGGGCTTCCTCGCCAAGGTCGTCACCGCCAAGCAGAAGCTCGGCATCCCCAGCGCCGTGCTCACCGTGGTGCCGCCGATGCTCGCCGCGCTCAACAGCGGGCTGATCCTGCTGGTCGGCGGCCAGCGGGTGGTGGACGGCGCGATGAGCGTCGGCATCCTGGTCTCCTTCCAGACCCTGCTGGCCGCGCTCAGCCGCCCCGTCACCCAGCTCACCAACCTGGGCGGCCGGCTCCAGGACGTCACCGCCGACATCAAGCGGCTGTACGACGTCGAGCGCTACCCGGTGGCCGCCGCCTTCGCCCGGCCCGAACCGCCCGCCGGGCCCAAGCTCGACGGCACCCTGGAGTTCGAGGACGTCCGCTTCGGCTACAGCCCGCTCTCCGAGCCGATCATCAAGGACCTCGGCCTGACCGTCGTCCCCGGCCGCCGGGTCGCCGTGGTCGGCGGCTCCGGCAGCGGCAAGTCCACCCTGGGCCGGCTGCTCACCGGCCTGTACGCCCCGTGGTCCGGCCGGATCCTGCTGGACGGGCGGCCGCGCGAGGAGATCTCCCGCACCGTACTGGCCTCCTCGCTGGCCTACGTCGACCAGGACATCTCGCTGTTCGAGGGCACCGTCCGGGACAACCTGACGCTCTGGAACGACGACGTCCCCGACGAGGCGGTCACCGCCGCGCTGCGCGACGCCGCCGTCTTCGACACCGTGATGACCCGCCCCGGCGGCATCCACAGCCCGGTCCTGGAGGGCGGCCGCAACTTCAGCGGCGGCCAGCGCCAACGACTGGAACTGGCCCGGGCGCTGGCCGGCGAGCCGACCCTGCTGGTGCTCGACGAGGCGACCAGCGCGCTCGACCCGGAGACCGAGCGGGTGATCATGGACAACCTGCGCCGCCGCGGCTGCGCCTGCCTGATCATCGCCCACCGGCTCTCCACCGTCCGCGACGCCGACGAGATCATCGTGCTGCACGAGGGCTCCATCGTCGAACGCGGCACCCACGACGAGCTGTTGGCGCTCGGCGGGCACTACACGGCGCTGATCGAGTCCGCGCGCCGCGAGGAGGAGGACGAACTGTGAGCCTGTCCACCGAGGCGTTCTCGCCCGTCCTCACCGGGGCGGCCGAGTCGCGCTCCGACCGCTACCTCGTGCTGGACGACCCCGGGCAGCTGCTGCTGGTCCGCTCCGGGGCCGTCGACCTGTTCGCCGTCCATCTCGACTCCGGCGCGCCCCAGGGGCGTTGGCACTTCCTCTGCCGGATCGAGGCGGGCACCCTGGTGCCCGGCGCGGCCGCCGACGGGGCCCGCCGGGGCATCGTCGCCCGCCCGGTGCTCGGCGCCGACGCGGCCTTCCTCGCCGCGTCCCGGGTCGAGGCGCTGTCCGCCGACCGGAGCCGGGACCAGGACGGACCGCGGCTCGCCGCCGACCAGTTCCTGGCCGGCCTCGCCCGCGGCCTCACCGCGCTGGCCGGCGCGCTGCGCGACACCCTGCCGCCGCGCGAGTTCACCCCGCTCGACCCGGCCGGGCCGACCGCCCTCAAGAAGGGCCAGGCCCTGCGCTCGGTGGACGGCCTCCAGTGGGTGCGGGTCGAGCAGGGCGGCGTCGAGGCGCCCGAGGGCGCGACCGGCGAACTCACCGAGGGCGCCGAGGTCCTGCTGACCGAACGGGACTGGCTGGTCGCCGCCGGCCCGGCCACCGTACGGGCCCGCTCCCCGCGCGAACTGCTCGACCGGGGCGGCCTCTGGGAGCGTCTGGCCGACCACTGCGGGCGGCTGCTGGACACCGTCGACCGCCGGATCGAGGGCCGCCGCGGCACCGAGACGGAACAGATCGCCACCCGCCAGGAGCGCGACGCCGGCACCCTCGCCGACTCCGCGCGCGGCTTCGAGACCATCCTGCGCGACACCTCCTCCCGGCTGCGGATCGGCGACGCCACCGGCGACGAGCCCACCCTGGCCGCGGCCCGGCTGGTCGCCGCCCACGAGGGTTTCGGCGTCACCGCCCCGGTGGCCGGGACCGGCCACCACCACCGGCTGGACCGGCTCCAGGCGATCGCCCTGGCCTCGCACGTGCGCACCCGCTCCGTCCGGCTGGACGGCACCTGGTGGCGGGACGACCTCGGCGCGATGGTCGGCTACCGCAAGGCCGGAGCGCCCGTCGCGCTGCTGCCGCTCGGCACCGGCTACGTGCTCGCCGAGGGCGGCGCCGTCACCCCGCTGACCCCGAAGCTCGCCGCCGAACTGCAGAACAAGGCCACCGTGCTGTACCGGCCGCTGCCCTCCGCCGTCCGGTCCGTCTCCGCCCTGCTCCGCTTCGGCCTGCGCAACAACCGCCAGGACCTGTGGATGTTCACCGGGATGGCCGCCCTGGTCGCGCTGATCGGGCTGCTCGTCCCGATCATGACCGGCGAGGTGCTGGGCACCTTCGTCGCCCACGCCCAGCGCAACCTGATCACCGAGGGCGCGCTGGTCGTGATCGGCTCCGCGATGGCCGTCGCCGCCCTCTCCATCGTGCAGAACATCGCCGTGCTGCGGATCGAGAGCCGCTCCACGGCCGCGATGCAGGTCGGCGTCTGGACCAGGCTGCTCTCGCTGCCCGCGCCGTTCTTCGCCAACTACTCCACCGGCGAACTCGGCACCACCGTGCTCGGCGTCAGCGCCGCCCAGGAGACCCTCTCCGGGATGATGACCACGGCGACCCTCGGGCTGCTGACCGGCCTCGCCAACCTCGTCCTGGTCTACTTCTACGACCTGCGCCTGGCCGGCCTGGCCACCCTGCTGGTGCTGGTCGGCGTGGCCGTCGGCCTGGTCGCCGGCCGGCTGGAGGTCCGCTGGCAGCGCCGGCTGTACTCCCACGAGCAGGCCACCTCCGCCCGGGTCTTCCAACTCCTCACCGCCGTACCCAAGTTGCGGGTCACCGCCGCCGAGGACCGGGTGTTCGGGGTGTGGGCCGCCGAACTCGGCAAGGGCCGCGGCCTGGCCGCCTCCTCCCGCCGGGTGCAGAACGCCGTCACCACCTTCAACGCGGGCTTCCCGCTGGTCTGTTCGGTGGTGGTCTTCGGCGTGATCGCCGGGCCGCTGGACGGCGACGTCCCGGTGCCGGTCTTCCTGTCCTTCTTCACCGCCTTCAACCTGCTGATCGCCTCCAGCCTCCAGTTCACCTCCGCGGCCGTCACCGCCATGGGCGTGGTGCCGATGCTGGAGCGGCTGCGGCCGATCCTGGAGGAGAAGCCCGAGGTCGACGACAGCAAGGCCGACCCGGGCGACCTCTCCGGGCGCCTCGGCCTCAGCCACGTGACCTTCCGCTACGGGGAGGACGGCCCGGCCGCCCTCCAGGACGTCACCCTCGCCATCGAGCCCGGCGAGTTCGTCGCCGTGGTCGGGCCGTCCGGCAGCGGCAAGTCCACCGTGCTGCGGCTGCTGCTCGGCTTCGAGCGCCCCGAGAGCGGCACCGTGCTCTACGACGGCCAGGACCTCGGCGAGCTGGAGGTCTCCGCGGTCCGGCGCCAGTGCGGGGTGGTCCTGCAGAACGGCGCCCTGCTCGCCGGGGACATCAAGGCCAACATCGTCGGCTCCACCAACCACACCCTGGACGACGCCTGGGCCGCCGCCGAGATGGCCGGCATCGACAAGGACATCGCCGCCATGCCGATGGGCATGAACACCGTCCTGTCCGAGGGCACCAGCACGCTCAGCGGCGGCCAGCGGCAGCGCCTGATGATCGCCCGGGCCCTCGTCTCCCGGCCCCGCATCGTCTTCTTCGACGAGGCCACCAGCGCCCTGGACAACCCGACCCAGCGGCTCGTCACCGAATCCACCCGAAGACTCAACGCCACCCGGGTGGTGATCGCCCACCGACTGTCCACGGTCGCCGAGGCCGACCGGATCATCGTGATGGACCAGGGCCGGGTGGTGCAGCAGGGCCGGTACGAGGAGTTGTTGGCCGACCGGGACGGGCTGTTCGCCCGACTGGCGAGCCGACAGATGTGACAGCTGGACGGAGAAGAGAGAACGATGGAATACACCCTGCTCATTCACGGCGACGAGCGGGTCTGGAACGGACTGAGCGAGGCCGAGCAGGACGAACTCGACGCCGCCCACGCGCGGTTCGGCCGCGCCCTGCACGAGGCCGGGGTGACGGTGCGGTACGGCGGCGGCCTGCGCCGCAGTTGCAGCGCCCGCCTCGTGGTCCCCGGCGGCAACCCCGGCGGCCCGCAGACCCCGGTCTCGGACGGCCCCTACCGCGAGGGCCACGAACACCTCGGCGGTCTCTGGGTGATCGACGTGGCCGACGAGGCCGAGGCGATCGCCTGGGCCCGCTGGATGCCGGCCGCCCCCGGCGACCTGGTCGAGGTCCGCCCGGTCCGGGTGACCTGATCCCCTTCCGCCCCGGTTCGTACCGCGCCCCGTCGAGCAACTTCCGTCGGGGCGCGGCCCGTTGGGTGCGTGGACGGATCGTCAAGAAGTGCACCCGACAGTGCAATGGCTTGGCCAACCTTCCCCCTGATCCTCTTGCTCCGGTCATGACAGTCAGCTCAAGCTGTACTGCCACCCGCCAACGGCCGCCCCCACGGCCCACGTTGGCGTGTGCGCTCCTGTTCGTCCCCTCACGAAGGAGCCACCATGCGCAGATTCCTGGTCCGCGTCGTCACCCTCGCGGCCGCCGCCACCTCCCTGGCCGCCCCCGCCGCCCCCAGCACCGCGGCAGCCGTCCAGGGGCTGGCCTTCCGCCCCCTCTCGTACAACACCAACGGCTACAACTGGGGCGGTTACGCCGCCCAGGGCAGCGGTTTCAGCTCGGTCGCGGCCTCCTGGACCGAGCCCGACGCGACCTGCAACTCCAGCAACGACCTCTACGCCCCGTGGGTCGGCATCGACGGGTACGGCTCCTCCAGCGTGGAGCAGACCGGCGTCGCGACCGACTGCTCCAGCGGCAGCCCGGTCAACCAGGCCTGGTACGAGATGTACCCGGCCGCCCCGGTCTACCTGAGCCTCAGCTCGTACCCGGTGTCGGCCGGCGACCACATCAGCGCCTCGGTGACCTACGCCGGCAGCAGCCGGTACACCCTCAAGCTGACCGACTCCTCCAAGGGCTGGACCTACACCACCACCAAGTCCACCAGCGCCCAGCGGACCAGCGCCGAGGTCATCATCGAGTCGCCGACCGGCGCCTACCCCGACTTCGGGACCCTGAACTTCACCTCGGCCACCGTCAACGGCAAGTCCCTCGGCTCCGCCGGCCCGGTCGCCCTCGACCCCAGCTCCAACGCCGGCTACGAGGCCACCACCGGTGGCCTCGGCTCCGGCGGCACCAGCTTCAGCGAGACGTTCCTCCAGGAGTAGCGCCCCCACGTACCGGAGCGGGAAGTCGGTGGGGCCGACTTCCCGCTCCTCGGGCTTTCCGGGGGTGGCGGCGCGAACGCGAGCTCGGCGGCCCGGGGTTCAGGCGAGGTGGGCGGCGAGCAGCTCGGCGCAGGCGTCGGGGCGTTCGAGCAGCGGGAGGTGGCCGGTCTCGGCCAGGGTCGCCAGCCGGCAGTCCGGGACGGTGTCGCGCAGCAGCTCGGCGTTGCGGGTGAAGGCGGGCATGTCCTCGTCGCCGAGGACGACCAGGGTGCGGGCGGTGATCCGGCGCAGGTCGTCCACCGTGTGCCGGTGGGCGGTGAGGGCGTCCATGGCGCGGTTGCCGAGTTCGGCCCAGCTGTGCCGGGCGACCACCTCCCGCAGGGCGGCGCGGAGTTCGGGGTGGCGCCGGGTGCCGGTGAAGATGTCCGGCGGGGACTGCATCCAGAGGTCGGCGAGCTGGTCGCCGGGGCCGACCATGCGGTGGAGCATGGACAGCTGCTGGTAGCGGACCCGGGCGGAGTCCTCGTTGGGGGTGCCGGCCAGGGTGGGGGCGGCGAGGACCAGGCGGTCGAGCGACCCGGGCTCCTGGATCGCGAGTTGGAGGGCCGAGACGGAGCCGAAGGACAGGCCGACCAGTCGGCGGGCGCCGGTGTCCGCCGCCACCTCGGCCAGTTGCCCGGCCAGGGCCGGGAGCGTCAGCCCCGGCAGGAGCGGGGCGGAGCCGCCGTGGCCGGGCAGGTCGACGCCGATGTGGGTGAAGCCGGGGAGGCGGTCCCACAGCGGCTGCCAGGTGGTGGAGTCCATGGTGTAGCCGTGGATCCACAGCACGGCCGGGCCGTCGCCCTGGCGGTGGAGGCGCAGGTCAGTCGTCAAGTCGGGCTCCGAAGTCGGCGCAGAACCGGCGGAAGGCGAGCACCGGCTCGTCGCGGGCGTCGTAGCGCGGGGTCATGGTGTGGTCCAGGTGCTCCCAGACCACCTTGTCCTCGGCGAGTGCCTTCTCGCTGCCGCCGAGCAGGGCCGGCAGCGCCGCCCGCTGGTCCTCGCGCACGCCGATGGCGACCCGGGCGACGCAGCCGCCGTCCCCGGTCGGGACGGAGCCGGTGACGATGACCTGCCGGGTCTCGGGCGGGCCGAACTCGGTGACCACCACGTGGGGGCTGAACGCCTGGGCGTGGAAGCGCGGCTTGAAGTCCCAGCGGACCCGGCCGGTGCGCACCGCCTCCCAGCGGATCTCCTCCAGCGTGCGGGCGTCCTGCCAGGGCGAGGTCTGCATCAGGAACTCGCCCTCGATGACGAGCTCGCCGTGCTCGCCCGCCCGGGTGGCCATCCCCCGGTTGCCGGGGACGCCGTGCACGGCCTTGAAGTGGTCCGGGTCGAAGGCGTTCTCCACGACGTACTCGGGCGGCACCGCGACCGGCAGGGCGACGGCCGCGACCAGCGGGTACTCGTCCTGCCAGCCCCGGACCGCCCGCTCGAAGCCGCGGTCGCCGTCCGGGTGGTCGGAGAGCCGGACGAACACGGCGTCGCCCCACTCCAGCACCCGGTGCTCGGCGACGGACCAGTGCTTGGACGGGTCGCCGAGGCCGATCCGCTTGCCGTGGAAGGGGCAGACCACGCAGTCGCCCTCGCGCCGCCCGCCGTAGCCCAGGTGGGCGCCGCGGTGCGGGCAGTTGGCGTCCAGGACGCGGACCCGCCCACCGTCGCGGACGGCGATCAGGCGGCGCGGTCCGATCGCCAACGGGGTGATGTCGTCGGCCAGTTCGGATCGGAAGGCCAGCAGGTACCAGCCGTGGTGCACGGTCATCGGGCTCACGTTCATCGGAGGGCGTTCATCGGAGTGCCTTGAGGACTTGTTCCGCGGCCCGTTCGCCGCTCGCCAGGGCGCCCTGCACCCAGGGCAGCTGCTCACCCGCGACGGTCGCCTCACCGGCGAGGAAGAGGGTGTCGTCGACCGGTTCGGCCCAGCGCCGGGCGGCGTCCTCCAGCCCGGCCCGGGGGGTGGTGAACGCCCCTCCCGCGTACGGGTCCTGGCCCCAGTCGGCGACCGCGGTGTCCAGGACGGCGGCGCCGGAGGTCCAGGGCAGGGCGGTGGCGAGCAGGGCGGCCAGGGCCGTGCGGTCGGCGACGGCCGCGCGCAGCGAGGCGGCGGCCCCCGCCTTGGCGACCACCAGCACCTCGGGGCGCCCGGCGGCGCAGCGGGTGAAGCCGGTGCGGCCGTCCACGTCGAAGACGATCACGGTGTCGGGCGCGGGCCGGTCCAGGGTGACCACGGCGCAGCAGCCGTCCCCGGCGGGCAGCCCGGCGGCGGCGGCGAGCTTGGCCGCGGGCAGTCCGGCGATGCCGCCGAGGGCGGCCGGGGGGACGGTGAGGACGACCGCGCGGGCGACCGCGCTCCCGGTGTCCGTCCGTACCGTGACCCGGCCCGGCTCGTACGACAACTCCCGCACCACCGAACCGAGTCGGACGTCCAGGCCGTCGGCGAGCCGCTCGGGCAGCCGGGCGAAGCCGCCGTCGACGGCGTACTCGCCCTCGCCGGCGGTGTCCCCGCGGTGCGCGGCGGCGACCCCGGCGGCGCTGAGTCGCTCCGGGTCGGTGGCCCAGTTCTGCCGGAACCACTCGGCGGCGGCCGCGGCCTCGGCGCCGGTGCTGCCGCACGCGCGCAGCCAGCTGCCGACGGACAGGCCGGTGACGCCGGGGGTGCGCCGCAGCGCCGCCTCCAGCAGCCAGGGTGCGCGGCGGCCGGCGCTCAGCGCGCCCATCGACCGCTCGGCGCCGTCCTCGACGATCCGGGCGGTGACCCGGCGCGGGACGGCGCCGGTGCTCCCCGGTCCGAGCAGGTCGTGCACCGGGTTCCGGTCCCCGTGCACGACCTGGGCGCCGAGTTCCAGCGGCGGGCCGCCGTCGGCGGGCCGGAAGGTGTGGATCCGCCCGCCGAGCCGTTCCCGGGCCTCGTGCACCACGACCCGCAGACCCTCCCGGGACAGCAGTCGGGCGCAGGTGAGGCCGGACGCCCCGGCGCCGACCACGATGACGTCGTAGGTGGTCACAGCGCTGCTCCGAGCTCGATCGGGAGGGCCCGCAGTCGGCGGGGGACGAGGCTCTGGTCCCAGTCCGGGGCGCCGTCCGGGCCGCGCAGGGCCGGGAAGCGGCGGACCAGTCGGGGCAGCAGCAGGGCGGCGGTCCGCCGGACCAGCGGGGCGGCCAGGCAGAAGTGCGGGCCGCCGCCGAAGCCGAGGTGGGGGTTGGGGCTGCGGTCGAGGCGCAGCTCGTCCGGGTCGGCGAAGACCTCCGGGTCGCGGTTGGCGGCGGTGAGCACCGCGAGGACCCGGGCGCCGGGCGGCAGCACGCCGCCGGCCAGTTCGACCCGGTCGGTGGTGACCCGGGCGGTGAAGGGGATCGGGGCCTCCAGCCGGAGCAGTTCGTCCACCGCGAGGCGGGCGAGGTCCTCGTCGGCGGCGGCGAGCCGGGCGACGGCCGGGCGGTCGGGCAGCAGCAGGTGCAGCGCGTTGCCGATGAACTCGGCGAGCGGCTGCCAGCCGCCGATCACGGCGAGGTTGAGGACGCCGAGCATCTCGGCGCGGCTGAGCCGGTCGTCGGCGGCCAGGGCGGCCAGCGGGACGTCCCGGTCCCGGATCCGGCCGGTGTGCCCGTCCAGGTAGTGGGTGAGCGCGGTGGCGGCGCTGCGGCCGAGGGCGGCGCGGGCCGGGGGCACCATCGGGTCGAGGTTGACGGAGGCGGCCCGGGCGAGCGCCTCGAAGCGCCGCAGCTCCGCCGCGGGCAGGCCGAACAGCCGCGCGTACACGGCGGTGGCGAGCGGCCGGCCGAGGTCGGCGACGGCGTCCACCCGCCCGCCGGCCGGCAGCCGGTCGAGCAGCGCGTCCACGTCCTCGGCGAGCCCGTCGGCGAGGGAGCGGACGGCCGCCGGCCCCAGGAGCAGCGCCCCCGGGGCCCGGAGCCGCTGGTGGTCCGGCGGGTCGGTGGTGAGCATGGACGGCGGCAGGGCGTCGTCGCGGGCGCGTTCCCGCTGGCCCTGGGCGGCGGAGAAGCGCGGGTCGCGCAGCACCGTCGCGCAGTCGGCGTGCGTGGTGACCAGCCAGAGCCGGGACGCCGGGTCGTGGTGGACCGGGTCGTTGGCCCGGAGCCACCGGTACGCCGGGTGCGGGTTCGCCCGCCCGGCGGGGGCGAACGGGTGGATCAGGTGGTCCGGCAGGCGCACCGGTGCCGTCGTCATGTTCCAGCTCCGAGAGGTCTCAGCGGACCTTGGGTCCGCGCCAGCGGAAGGAGAAGGCGGTCAGCACCAGGCCGGCCAGCGACCAGGCGACCAGGACCATCGCGATGTGGCCCAGTTCCCAGTTCCCGGCGGGCTCCACGGCGGTGAAGGAGTCCGGCAGGAAGACCGAGCGGAAGCCCTGGGCCATCCACTTGACCGGGAAGAACGCCGCCACCGTCTGCATCCAGGCGGGGAGTTGGCCGAACGGGAAGAAGACGCCGGAGATGAACTGCAGCACCATGAAGACCGGGGTGACGATCGCCGCCGCGGACCGGCTGTTGGGGATCAGCGCCGAGTAGGCGGCGCCGGCCATCGCGCAGGCGACGGTGCCGAGCGCGAGGTCCCAGCCGAGGGTGAACCAGCGTTCCGGGGTGCTGGGCAGCGGCAGCCCGAACAGGGCCAGCGCGATGCCGATCAGCAGCACGGCCTCCAGCGCGGTGGTGACGATGACCCGCACCAGCTTGCCGACGAAGTACGCCGACTTGGGCATCGGGGTCATCGCGAGCCGGCGGACGGTGCCGGTGTCGCGCTCGATCGCGATGTTGATCGCGAGGCCGGAGAAGGAGGTGCTCATGACGCCGGCGGCGATGATGCCGGCCATGAACACCTGCTTGAGGTCGGTGTCGGTTCCGGCCACCTTCCCGGAGAAGATCGAGCCGAAGACGAACAGCAGGATCACCGGGAACATCAGGGTGAAGACCAGCGACTGCTTGTTCCGGAAGAACGCCCGCAGTTCGACCTTGGAACGGGCCGCGGAGGCCCGCCAGACGCCGGGCATCCGTCCGGCGCGCCGGGCTCCGTCGAGGGCCGGCGCGGCGACGGGGGTCTGGGTGAGGGTCATCGGGTCCCCGTCTCGGAGATCAGCTGGCTGTTGTCCGCGCCGCGGTCGGTGCCGTCGGCGTGCTCCCTGATCAGGTCCAGGTACACGTCCTCCAGGGTCGGCCGGTGCACCCGCAGCTCGGGCAGCTCGCCCACCCCTGCCAGGTGCGCCCACGGGACCAGGGCCGCGAGCAGCGCGGTCGGGGCGTGGGTGCCGATCCTGAGCACGCCGTCCGCGCCCACCGGGGCCGGGTCGGCCCCGGGTGGCAACGACGGCAGCGTGCGGCCGGCCAGCTCCGGCGGAATCCGGAAGGAGACCGTGGTCGGAGTCTGCGTTCGGCCGCCGAACTCGGCCAGCGGCCCGCACTGGACCACCCGGCCGGCGACGATCACCGCGGCGCGCTCGCACAGCGCCTCGGCCTCGTCGAGGTAGTGCGTGGTGAGCACGGTGGTACGACCGCGCTCGGAGAAGTAGCGGACCAGGTCCCAGGCCTCCCGGCGAGCCACCGGGTCCAACCCGGTGGTGGGTTCGTCCAGGAAGATCAGGTCCGGGTCGCCGACGATGCCCACCGCGACGTCGAGCCGACGGGCCTGTCCCCCGGAGAGGTCGGTGCTCTGCTTCTTCTCGTGCTTGCCCAGTCCGACCATGTCGATGACCTGGCCGACCGGGAGCGGGTTCGGGTAGAACGCCGCGAAGTGCTCGACCACCTCACGGACCGTCAGGTCCGAGTAGGCGCCGGTGGTCTGCGGTACCACTCCGATCCTGGCGCGCCAGTCGCGCCGGTCCTCGGCCGGGTCGCGGCCGAGGACCCGCACGTCACCGCCGGTTCGCTGGCGGACGCCTTCCAGGATTTCGACGGTCGTCGTCTTGCCCGCGCCGTTCGGCCCGAGCAGGGCGAAGACCTCACCCTGGTGGATGTCCAGATCCAGACCCTGGACCGCGTGCCAGTCGCCGTAGCTCTTGCGAAGGCCGCGGACTGAGACGGGGTGTTCCCCGACGGCAGTCGCCACTGTGGATCGCTCCTTGGTGGGGTGATCAGGTCGGCCTGGTCATCAGGTCGACCGGCCGGGCGCCTTGCCCGGCTTGCGGGTTTCCCGGCTGGATCAGGTGCAGCAGCAGCACGGGCAGCAGCAGGAGTTGCCGCCGGCCGCGATGTCCGACAGGTCGCCCTCGCTGAGCTCGGCGGTGTCGATCTGCGGGGTCTCCGGGATGTGGAACTCGTAACGGCCGGTCGCCAGACCGATCTCGTACAGCTCGACCTGCACCTCGAGGTTGCCCTCCTGCTCGCCCTCGGCGGCAGTCTGGACGATGACGATCTCGGCGTCGGCCGGGAGCTCCAGGCCGGCCTCGGCGAGGGCGGCGCGGGCGTCGGTCCGCAGGCGGGCCGCGTACTCCTCGCTCGACCAGGCGCTGATCAGGGCGCGGGTGTAGCCGTTGACGAACTCGGCCCGCTTCCTCTGGTCCAAAGCCATGAGAATTTCCTTTTCTCTGGATTCCGGTTGGTCGTCGGCAGGCCTCGGCACTTCCGTGCTTCCCGGCGCTGCCGACGAATGAAGAATGACACGGCCGCAATGGGCCGCCAAGACCTCACTTCCGGTGCCCGGACTAAGTATTGAGCACGTGCGGCGGGTGCGGTAGATTTCAGGCGTCCCGCGCCCTTGAATACGCATCAGAATACGTATCGACATACGCATCCGAATGCGTACGGGGAATTCAGCGGGAAATACGTACGTATGTGTTCGCCGGGCGCGTACGCATTCCGGAAGTCCCGGGCGAGCACCGAGAGGAAACACGGGGGTGGTCCGCACCGTGCCTACGCACACCGTCCCGCCAGGCCCTGCCGACGACATCGACATGGCGCTGATGAGGGAGTCGCCGCTCGACTTCATCACCGGCCTGGCCCGCACCTACGGCGACGTCACCCGGCACCGCGCCGACGGCGACACCGTCTACCTGCTCAACCGGCCCGAGTACGCCCGGCACGTCCTCAAGGACAACGGCGCCAACTACACCAAGGAGGGCACCCCGGACGACGCCATGCTGCGCCCGCTGCTCGGCAACGGGCTGCTGACCAGCAACGGCGCCGACTGGGCCCGCCAACGGCACCTCACCGCGCCCGCCTTCCGCCCCAGCGCCGTCCGCACCTTCGACGGCATCGTCACCGACGCCACCGCGCAGATGCTGGAGCGCTGGCGGCCCTCGATCGAGGCCGGCACCCCGCTGGAGGTGGACCAGCACCTCACCGCGCTCACCCTCGGCATCCTCACCCACGCCATCCTGGGCGCCGACATCGACGGCATCGGCGAGGGCTTCGCCCGCGCGGTGGACGCCGTCAACCGCTGCATCGGCCACTACGTACCGACCCCGGACCCGGACCCCGCCGACACCGCCCGCCGGTACGCCGACTTCGGCCGCGCCCGGGTGTTCCTCAACACCGTCACCCGCACCCTGATCGCCGCCCGCCGCGCGGGCGGGGGCAGCGCGGGAGCGAGCGGCGACCTGCTGGACACCCTGATGTCCGGCCACCACCTGGTCTCCGACGAGGACCTCCGCGACCAGGTGCTGACCATCGTGATGGCCGGCCACGAGACCACCGCCAAGTCCCTGACCTGGACCCTCCACCTGCTCGACCGCCACCCCGAGGAGCTGGCCAAGGTCCAGGAGGAGGTCGACCGCGTCCTCGGCGGCCGCCCGCCGACCGCCGCCGACCTGGCCGCGCTCCCGGCCTGCCGGCGGGCGATCCAGGAGGCCATGCGGCTCTACCCGCCGGTCTGGCTGATCTCCCGCCGGGCCGTCGGGCCCGACGTCATCGGCGGGTACCACGTCGAGCCCGGCACCCTGGTGTGCGTCAGCCAGTGGGTGCTGCACCGCCACCCCGACTACTGGGACCGGCCGGACGCGTACCTCCCGGACCGCTTCGACGGCGCCGACCTGCCCAGCCACCTCTACCTGCCGTTCGGCGGCGGCGACCGGATCTGCGTCGGCCAGCACTTCGCGATGCTGGAGGCCGTCCTGGTGCTCGCCTCCCTGCTCCAGTCCGTCCGGCTGGAGCTGGTCGAGGGCTTCCCGGTCGAACCCGAGGCCCTGGTCACCCTCCGCCCCAAGCACGGCATGACGATGATCGCGAGGCCCCGATGAGCACCTCCGTACGACCGGTCGGCGGATCCTACGACCCCGCCCGCACCACCGGCGGCGGCCTCGCCGCCGAACTCGACCGGCTGGAGGCGCAGGCCGCGCTCTCCTTCCCCGAGGAACTGCGCATCCTGCGCGAACTCGGCCTCCCCTCGGGCCGCACGGTGCTCGAACTCGGCGCCGGGCCGGGCGCGGTGACCCGCCGGCTGCGCGCCGCGCTGCCCGCCGGCACCGAGCTGATCGCCGCCGACATCGACGGCGACCTGCTCGCCCACGCGGCCGGCCCCGGGGTGACCCTGCTGGTCGCCGACGGCGCCGACCTGCCGCTGCCGGACGCGAGCGTGGACTTCGTGCTGCTGCGCTACGTCCTCCAGCACGTGCCCGACCCGGTCGCGGTGCTCGCCGAGGTCCGCCGGGTGCTGCGCCCCGGCGGCACCGTCGCCGTCACCGAGGTCGACTCCGCGCTGTGGGGCGCCGCCGAGCCCTCGTACCCCGAACTCGCGGGCGTGCACGCCAAGATGGCCGCCGCCCAGCGGGCCGACGGCGGCGACCGCTCGATCGGGCGCCGGCTCCCCCGGCTGCTGCGCGCGGCCGGCTTCGAACGGCCGGTGCTGCGCCCCTTCGCCACCACCAACGACGACCACCCGACCGACGCCTTCGCCCCGCAGCTCGGCCCGCGGCGCCTGGAGCCGCTGGTCGCCCGGGGCGTCCTCTCGCTGGCCGAACTCGCCCTCGCGGCGGACCGCTGGAACCGCTTCCGGTCGGACCCCGACGCCTGGGTGATGCTGCTCGGCCTCACCGCCGCCGCGACCGCACCCGCGGGCCGCGGACCGCAGGAAAACGCCTGACCGCAGGAAACCGCCCGACCGCACCACACCCCTCCCGGAAACCGGAAAGGACCACCTCCATGCACCCCAAGGTGAAGATCTTCATCACCATCTTCTGCTACATCAGCGCCGTCGCCGGCCTGGTCACCGCCGTGATGGACGCCAGCCACAAGCCCGCCGACACCACCTCCGCGGTGGTCGCCGGCGTGCTCGGGGTCGCCTTCCTGCTGGGCGGCCTGGCGCTGACCCGGAAGCCGCGCTACTGACGATGGCGCCCGGTGGCTTAGCAGCGGGAAAGGGTCGGGGGGGGGGGGGGGGGGGATAAACCCCCCCCCCCCCCCCCCCCCCCCCCCCCCCCCCCCACGCCCCCCCCCCCCCCGGCCCGGGCGGGGATTAAAAAAAAACGAACCCCCC
>NZ_JBHWIV010000107.1:0-6699 GCF_042731675.1 Kitasatospora sp. NPDC059827
AGCCTGGACGGGGAGAGCCGGGCCGCCCGCCGGAGCGGACGGCCCGGTCCCGGGCTCAGCGGCCGCGCAGCGCGCGGTAGCGGGCCACCAGCGCGGCGGTGGAGCTGTCCAGCTGCCCGCCGCCCTCACCGGTGAGCAGCACCGGCTCGATCCGCTTGGCGAGCACCTTGCCCAGCTCGACGCCCCACTGGTCGAAGGAGTCGATGTTCCAGATCGCGCCCTGGACGAACACCTTGTGCTCGTACAGCGCGACCAGCTGGCCGAGCACCGACGGGGTCAGTTCGGCGGCCAGGATGGTGGTGGTCGGGTGGTTGCCCTTGAAGGTCTTGTGCGGGACGAGCTCGGCCGGCACGCCCTCGGCGGCGACCTCCTCCGGGGTCTTGCCGAAGGCCAGCGCCTGGGTCTGGGCGAAGAAGTTGGCCAGCAGCAGGTCGTGCTGGGCGGCCAGGCGGTCGGGCAGGTCGGCGACGGGGCGGGCGAAGCCGATGAAGTCGGCCGGGACCACCTTGGTGCCCTGGTGCAGCAGCTGGTAGTAGGCGTGCTGGCCGTTGGTGCCGGGGGTGCCCCAGACCACCGGGCCGGTCTGCCAGCCGACCGGGGTGCCGTCGCGGGTCACCGACTTGCCGTTGGACTCCATGTCCAGCTGCTGGAGGTAGGCGGTGAACTTGGACAGGTAGTGCGAGTACGGCAGCACCGCGTGCGCCTGGGCGTCGAAGAACGCGCCGTACCAGACGCCCAGCAGGCCGAGCAGCAGCGGGACGTTCTGCTCCGGCGGGGCGGTGCGGAAGTGCTCGTCGACCAGGTGGAAGCCGTCCAGCATCTCGCGGAAGGCGTCCGGGCCGATGGCGATCATCAGCGAGAGGCCGATCGCCGAGTCGTAGGAGTAGCGGCCGCCGACCCAGTCCCAGAACTCGAACATGTTGGCCGTGTCGATGCCGAAGTCCTGCACGCCCTGGGCGTTGGTGGACAGCGCGACGAAGTGCTTGGCCACCGCCTCGGTGCCGGCGCCCAGGCCGTCGAGCAGCCAGCCGCGGGCGGAGATCGCGTTGGTGATGGTCTCGATGGTGGTGAAGGTCTTCGAGGCCACGATGAACAGCGTCTCGGCCGGGTCGAGGTCCCGGACCGCCTCGTGCAGGTCGGCGCCGTCCACGTTGGAGACGAAGCGGACCGCCAGGTCGCGCCTGCCGAAGGAGCGCAGCACCTCGTAGGCCATCGCCGGGCCGAGGTCGGAGCCGCCGATGCCGATGTTGACCACGGTGCGGATGGGCTTGCCGGTGTGGCCCTTCCACTCGCCGCTGCGGACCCGGTCGGCGAAGGCGGCCATCTTGTCCAGGACGGCGTGCACCGCGGGGACCACGTTCACGCCGTCCACCTCGACGACGGCGCCGCGCGGGGCGCGCAGCGCCGTGTGGAGGACGGCCCGCTGCTCGGTGATGTTGATCTTCTCGCCGCGGAACATGGCGTCCCGCAGCTCGGCGACGCCAGTGGCGGCGGCGAGCTCGCGCAGCAGCTCCAGCGTCTCGTCGGTGACCAGGTGCTTGGCGTAGTCCACGTGCAGGTCGCCGACCTGGAGCGTGTGGGTGCGGCCGCGCTCGGGGTCGGCGGCGAACAGCTCGCGCAGGTGGGTCTCGCCCAGCTCGGCCCGGTGCTTGGCCAGGGCGGCCCACTGCGGGGTGCGGTCGAGCGGGGTGCGGGCGTCGGCGCGGGTCTCCGACATCGGTGGGTCCTCGATTCATCTGGGTGCAGAAACCGGCAGGGCCAGGCGTGGGGCCGGTCGTCGTCGAGCGGCTTCGCGAGGTTGCGGCGGTACGGGTGGTGCGCCGACTCCGTTGACGGCCTGCCCGGGTTCAGCCTATGCAACTCCGGCGGGGGTGGTGCACATTCCGGCCGGTCGGGGGCCGTGCCGCCGGGCGGCCGGACTGCCCGTCACTTCCGTTGCACCCGCCGCTCGCGGTGCGTTCACTTCCGCTCGGAGCGCAGGTCCAGTCCGCGCAGCACGTGGTCCACCAGCTCCGGGTCGGCGCCGAGCTCGCTGCGGGCGACCAGCATCTCGCGGCGGGAGGCGGCGATCATCTCCTGCTCGACCTCGGCGGCGGCCCGCCACTGGGCGATCCGCTGCTTCGCCTCGGCGGCCTCCTCCTCGGCGTAGTTCTCCGGGCAGAGCCGGGCCAGCCGGTCGTGCTGACGGTCCCGCAGCCGGTCGGCGACCTCGGCCGGCAGCCTGTCCTGCTCCTCCAGTTCGCCGAGCCGTTCCAGCCCGGCCTTGGCGGCGCGCCACCACAGCCGGCGCACGGCCTGTTCGTGCGCGTCCTGGTCGATGTCCAGCTGGAGCCGCTTGGCCAGCCAGGGCAGGGTCAGGCCCTGCACCAGCAGGGTGAACAGCACCACGCTGAACGCGATGAACACCAGTCGGCCGCGCTCCGGGAAGTCGGCGCCGGAGTGCAGGGTGAGCGGGATGGCCAGGGCCAGGGCGACGGTGGCCACCCCGCGCATGCCGGACCACCAGAGCACCACGCTCTCCCTCCAGCTGAACGGGGTGTCCTCCTCGTTGTTCTTGCGCAGCTTCTTCGACAGCCAGCCGGCCGGCAGCAGCCAGAGCAGCCGGACCGCCACCACGACCGCGATGACCACCGCGGCGTCGCCGAGGAAGCCGGTCCAGCCGCGGCCGGCCTCCTTGAGTACGGTGGCCAGCTCCAGGCCGATCAGACCGAAGGCGACGCCGGTGATCAGGATCTCGACCACCTCCCAGAAGGCGTTGCCGACCAGCCGGTAGGCGACGGCGTCCGCGTCGGAGGCCCGCTCGGCGAGGTAGAGCGCGCAGATCACCACGGCGAGCACGCCGGAGCCGTGGATCTCCTCCGCGACGGTGTAGGCGGCGAAGGGCACCAGCAGGTTGAGCGCGACCTGCTGGGTCGGGTCGTCCAGGCGGTCGGCGAGCTTGGCGTTCACCCAGCCCAGCACCACGCCGACGACCACCGCGAGCACGGCGGACAGCACGAAGCGCAGCACGGCGTGGCCGACCGAGAAGTCGCCGCTGACCACGGCCTCGATGGCGAGCGAATAGACGACGATCGCGGTGACGTCGTTGAACAGGCCCTCGCTCTCCAGGATCGCCACCAGCCGGCGCGGCAGGCCGATGCTGCCGGCCACCGCGACGGCGGCCACCGGGTCGGGCGGGGAGACCAGCGCGCCGACCGCGATCGCGGCGGCGAGCGGCAGCGCGGGCAGCAGCCAGTGCACGGTGCCGGCCACCGCGACGGTGGTGACCACCACCAGGGCGACGGCCAGCAGCAGGATCGAGCGGGCGTTGGCCTTGAAGTAGCGGACGCTGGAGCGCCGGGCGACGGCGAAGATCAGCGGCGGCAGGACCAGCGGGAGGATCAGCTCGGGCTCGATCTTGACGTCCGGGATCTGCGGGACGATCGCCATGACGATGCCGAGCAGGGTCATCAGGACCGGTTGCGGCACGCCCGTCTTTCGGGCGAGTGGCATGGTCACCACGGAGGCGAGCAGCACCAGGAAGAACAGGGGCAGCTGGCCCACGGGGAGGTTCCTCTCGACGACGGTTCGGCGACGGTTCGGCGACGGACGGCTGAGCGCCGCCCAGGATAAATCTGACAATGCGCCCATTCGCGGGGACACGCCGAACGGACCCTTGACCTCAAGCGCACTTCAGGTCCGAGGATCGGGACGTTCGAGCAGCGGATCGGCGAGTGCCGGCACGAGTCAGCGAACGCCGGTGCGAGTCGGTGCGAGTCGACGAGACCCGGCGGGAGTCGGCGGAAGGAGCACCCCATGAAGGCGGTCACCGTACCGAGGTCCGGCGGTCCCGAGGTCCTGCGGGTCACCGAGGTGGCGGACCCGGAACCCGGCCCGGGAGAGGTCCGGGTGCGGGTGTACGCCGCCGCCGTCCAGCCGGTGGACCTCGCGATCCGGGAGGGTTTCCGCCCGCCGGGGCTGGTGGCCGAGGAGCCGTTCGTCCTGGGCAACGAGTTCGCCGGGGTGGTGGACCGGCTCGGGCCGGGCGCCGGGCCGTGGCGGGTCGGCGACGAGGTGCTGGGCTTCCGGGTGCTGGGCTGCCAGGCCGGGCTGGTCACGGTGGACGCCGGCCGGCTGGTGGCCAAGCCCGCCGGGATGCCCTGGGAGCAGGCCGGCGCGCTCTCCGCCTCCGGCCAGACCGCCCACGTGGCGCTCGACCTGCTCGGGGTCGGCCCCGGGGAGACCGTGCTGGTGCACGGCGCCTCCGGCGGGGTCGGCACCGTCGCCGTCCAGCTCGTCCGCGCGCTGGGCGCCACCGTGGTCGGCACCGCGAGCGAGCGCAACCACGCCTACCTGCGCGGACTGGGCGCGATCCCGGTCGCGTACGGCGAGGGGCTGGTCGAACGGGTCCGGGCGGTCGCGCCGCAGGGGGTGGACGCGGCCTTCGACGCGGCCGGGCGGGGCGCGCTGGCCGCCTCCGTCGAGCTGGTCGCCGACCGGGACCGGATCGGCACCGTGGTCGACTACCCGGAGGCCGAGCGGCTGGGCGTCCGGGGGCTGCGGGGGCCGCGCACCGCCGAGCGGCTGGCCGAGCTGGTCCGGCTGTGGGAGGCGGGCGGGCTGCGGCTGGAGATCGCCGAGACGCTGCCGCTGGAGAAGGCCGCCGAGGCGCACCGGCTGGTCGCCACCGGGCACGTCCGCGGCAAGGTGGTGCTGACCGCCTGAGGACCGCCGGGCCGATTGTGTGTTTCGGCCGCTGACCAGGTAATGTTCTCCACGTCAGCAGGCGCCGCTAGCTCAGTTGGTTAGAGCAGCTGACTCTTAATCAGCGGGTCCGGGGTTCGAGTCCCTGGCGGCGCACAGACAGCCGAGAGGCCCCTTGCGAGAGCAAGGGGCCTCTCGGCGTTCCGGCGTTCCCGCGTGCCGCGCGCCCGGTGGCAGGAAAGGTGGGAAACCGGTCATTGCTGCCGTCACGGGCCGGTGACAGGCTGGCCGCATGAGAGCGCGCAGCGTGGTCGTCGTCCTCTACGACGACGTGCAGAGCCTGGACGTGACCGGCCCCCTGGAGGTGTTCGCGGGGGCGGGCGCGGCCGCCGGGCAGCCGGGCGCCTACCGGGTGACCACCGCCTCCGCCGGCGGTCGGCCGGTGCGCAGCTCCAGCGGGCTGCGCCTGCTGCCGGACGCCGACCTCGCCGAGGTCGGGCCGGTGCACACGCTGCTGGTCCCCGGCGGGGTGGACTTCGAGCACCCGGACGGCGCGCTGGTGGCGCGGATCCGGGAGCTGGCCGACCGGGCCGAGCGGGTGGTGTCGGTGTGCACCGGGGCCTTCCTGCTCGCCGAGGCCGGACTGCTGTCCGGGCGCCGGGCGACCACCCACTGGGCGTACTGCGGGGAGCTGGCCCGCCGGTTCCCCGACGTGGCGGTCGACCCGGACCCGATCCACGTCCGGGACGGGCGGATCGCCACCTCGGCCGGGGTCACCGCCGGGATCGACCTGGCGCTGGCCCTGGTCGAGGAGGACCACGGCCGGGACGCCGCGCTGCTGATCGCCCGTCACCTGGTGGTCTTCCTGCGCCGACCGGGCAACCAGGCCCAGTTCAGCACCCAGCTGGCCGCCCAGGTGGCGGCCCGGCAGCCGCTGCGCGAGGTGCAGCAGTGGATCGCCGAGCACCCCGGGGCGGACCTCTCGGTGGAGGCGCTGGCCCGGCGGTCGGCGCTGTCGCCGCGGCACTTCGCCCGGGCCTTCGCCGCCGAGGTGGGGGTGACCCCGGGCCGGTACGTGGACGGGGTCCGGCTGGAGGCCGCCCGGCGGCTGCTGGAGGACACCGACGACGGCGTCGAGGCGATCGCGCGCTCCTGCGGCTACGGCACCCCGGAGGCGATGCGGCGCGCCTTCGTCCGGACCGTGGCCGCCCCGCCCGCCGAGTACCGCCGCCGCTTCCGTTCCCGGCCCGACGGTCCACCGGCCGGCGGTCCACAGCCCGATGGAGGTCACTGATGCGCATCGCGTTCCTGCTCTACGACGACTTCACCGCCCTGGACGCGGTCGGCCCGTACGAGGTGCTGTCCCGGATCCCCGGGGCCGAGGTGGTGTTCACCGCCGCGAAGCCCGGCCCGGTCCGCTCCGACATGACCCTGGCGCTGACCGCGGACGCCACCCTGGACGAGGTGGACTCCGCCGACGTGCTGCTGGTCCCCGGCGGGCCCGGGACGGAGGCGCAGCTGACGGACCCGGCGGTGCTCGACTGGGTGCGCCGGGTGGACGCGACCACCACCTGGACCACCTCGGTCTGCTCCGGCTCGCTGATCCTCGCCGCCGCCGGCCTGCTGGAGGGCCGCCGGGCCACCAGCCACTGGGGCGTGCTGGACGGCCTGACCCGGTTCGGGGCGGAGCCCACCGGCACCGAGCGGATCGTGGTCGACGGCAAGTACGCGACCGCGGCCGGGGTCTCGGCCGGGATCGACCTCGCGCTGCGGCTGACCGGCCTGATCGCCGGGGACGCCACCGCGCAGGCGATCCAGCTGCTCATCGAGTACGACCCGCAGCCGCCGTACGCCGCGGGCTCCCTCGCGAAGGCCTCCCCCTCGGTGGTGGAGGGGGCGAAGCGGCTGCTGACGGCCTGACGGCGCCGCGCGGGGTTGGGGGCCGCCGGGGGGGCGCCGCCCCCGCGCAGAGCGGGCGCGGGGTTGGGGGGAAATTTATGTGGTAGTACGAGCGCC
>NZ_JBHWIV010000107.1:6709-27169 GCF_042731675.1 Kitasatospora sp. NPDC059827
CCGGGCCCCCCCCGCCTTCCCCCCCCGCGGGGGGGGGGGGGGGGGCACCCGGGGTGGCGCCCCCGGCGGCCCCCGGGGGGGGCCCGCCCCCGCCGGCCCCCGCACCCCGCCTCCGGTCAGCGGCCGAAGTAGGCGTCGAAGTTCTTGGAGAACTCCCGGCCGCCGAACTGGTCCCAGTTGACGGACCAGGTCATCAGCCCGGCCAGCTTCGGCTGGGCGCCCGAACGCGGCACGTACGTCCCGCAGTTGGCCAGCTTGGTGAGGCAGTCCAGGGCCTTGTCCACCTCGGCCGGGGCGACGTAGCCGTTGCCCGCGTTGGTGGTGGCCGGCATGCCGATGGCGACCTTCGAGGCGGGCAGCGGCGGGAACATGTTGTTGGTGTTGCCCGCCACCGGGAAGCCGCTGAGCAGCAGGTCGGTCATCGCGACGTGGAAGTCGGCGCCGCCCATCGAGTGGTACTGGTTGTCCAGGCCCATGACGGAGCCGGAGTTGTAGTCCTGGACGTGCAGCAGGGTGAGGTCGTCGCGCAGCGCGTAGATCACCGGCAGGTACGCCCCGGCGCGCGGGTCCTGACCGCCCCAGGGGCCGGATCCGTAGTACTGGTAGCCGAGTTGGACGAAGAAGGTCTCCGGCGCCATGGTCAGCACGAAGCCCGGGCCGTACTTGGCCTTGAGGGTCTTGAGCGCCGAGATCAGGTTGACGACGACCGCGCTCTTCGGGTTCTTGAAGTCGGTGTCGCCGGTGTCGAGGGAGAGCGAGTGGCCCTCGAAGTCGATGTCCAGTCCGTCCAGGCCCCACCTGTCGATGATGGCCGAGACCGAGCTGACGAAGGTGTCCCGGGCGGCGGTGGTGGTCAGCTGGACCTGGCCGTTCTGGCCGCCGATCGAGATCAACACCTTCTTGCCCTGGGCGCGCTTGGCGGCGATGGCGGCCTTGAAGTCGGCGTCGGACTCGACGGTCGGGCAGTCGGTGGCCGAGCAGCGGTTGAAGCGGATGTCGCCGGAGGTCGGGGAGGTGGGTTCGCCGAAGGAGAGGTCGATGATGTCCCAGGAGTTGGGGACGTCGGCCATCCGGGTGTAGCCCGCGCCGTTGGCGAAGCTGGCGTGCAGGTAGCCGACCAGGGTGTGGTTGCCGGCGGGGGTACCGGTCGGGGTGCCGGTGGGCGTACCGGTCGGGGTGCCGGTGGGCGTGCCCGTCGGGGTCCCGGTCGGCGTGGACGTGGGCGTCGGGGTCGGAGTGGGTGTCGGGGTCGGGGTCGGGGTCGGGGTCGGCGTCGGGCTGGGGGCGCCCGGGCCGTCCAGCGAGACGTCGTCCGCGTAGTAGGTGCCCTGTCCGTACCAGCCGTGGGTGTACACGGTGGCGGTGGTCTGGTTGGCGCCGGTGGTGAAGCCGAGGCTGAGCTTCTGGTAGCCGCCGCCGGTGCCGGGCGTCCAGGTGCTGGGGCCGCCGCCGTCGACGCCCAGGTAGACGTAGGAGCCGTTGACCCAGGCGCTGAGGGTGTACGTGGTGTTCGGTGCGACGGCGACGGTCTGGGCGCACTGGGCGGTG
The DNA here is from genome assembly GCF_042731675.1 of Kitasatospora sp. NPDC059827. NCBI lineage: Bacteria > Bacillati > Actinomycetota > Actinomycetes > Kitasatosporales > Streptomycetaceae > Kitasatospora > Kitasatospora sp. NPDC059827. Next base: position 8,258 of record NZ_JBHWIV010000107.1, read on the forward strand.
TCGCCCACGGTGGCCGCGGCGGCGAGCGCGTGGCCGCCGCCGTGCACCGGGCTCGTGACGACGCTGCCGGAGTTGCCGGTGCAGCTCCAGGGGCCGAGCGAGCCGGATTCGAAGCCGCCGTTGACCAGGAACTCGCCGGCCGAGGCGGCGGGCGCGAGGCCGAGGGTGACGCCGACCAGGGTGGCCGCGGCGAGGGCGGAGGCGGTGCCGGCGGCGAGGCCGTTTCTCAGGGTTCTGCGCATGCGGGTGCTCCTGCGGTGGCACGGTCGTGGGGGACGTCCGAGGGCACGCCGGAGCACGCGCCAGTGGGGGGAACGGCCCGGCCTGGCACCCAAGTTGGACTAGACCACTGAAATGGATCCGGCAGTGCGCTGTCAATGGTCCAGACCGGTGCGGGAGGGTGGTCTCCGGTTGCCGGGGGTGACACCCCGTCGAAGGATGGAGGAGTGACCCCGCCCGGCTACCTCCGCCACCCCCACCTGCACGGCGGCCTGCTCACCTTCACCGCCGAGGACGACGTCTGGATCGCCCCGCTGGAGCCCGGGGCCGCCGCCACCGGCCGGGCCTGGCGGGTCGGCTGCGACCGCACCCGGGTCAGCCACCCCCGCTTCTCCCCCGACGGCACGACCCTCGCCTGGACCAGCTGGCTCGGCCTGACCCCCGAGGTGTGGACCGCCCCGGTCGAGGGCGGCGAGACCCGCCGGCTCAGCCACTGGGGCAGCCAGGACACCCGGGTGCGCGGCTGGCTGCCGGACGGCGAGGTGCTGGCCGTCACCTCCTTCCACGAGCCCTTCGGCCACTACACCTGGGCGCACGCCCTGCCGCCCGACGGCTCCCCCGGCCGCCGGATGCCCTGGGGCCCGGTCGGCGACGCCCAGCTCAGCCGGGACCGGACCGTCCTGCTCACCGGCGCCGCCCCGCACGAGCCCGCCGCCTGGAAGCGCTACCGCGGCGGCGCGACCGGCCGGCTCTGGGTGGACGGCGAGCTGATCCTCCCCGGGCACACCGGCCACCTCGCCTCCCCCATGCCGGTCGGCGACCGGATCGCCTTCCTCTCCGACCACGAGGGCATCGGCAACCTCTACTCCTGCCGCCCCGACGGCACCGACCTGCGCCGGCACACCGACCACGCCTCCTACTACGCCCGCGAGGCCGCCACCGACGGCACCCGGATCGTCTACCAGCATGCCGGCGACCTCTGGCTGCTGGACGGCCTGGACGCCCCCGCCCCGCACCGGCTGCGGGTGCCGCTCGGCGGCGCCCGGGCCGGCCGCCGCCCGTACCAGGTCGGTGCGGCCTCCCAGGTCAAGGACCTCGCCTGCGACCGGACCGGCCGGGCCGGGGTGATCACCGTGCGCGGCAGCCAGTACTGGCTCACCCACAAGGACGGCCCGGCCCGGGCGCTCGCCGACACCCCCGGGGTGCGCACCCGGCTGCCGGTGGTGCTCGGGCACACCGGCGAGGCGGCCTGGATCACCGACGCCGAGGGCGCCGACGCGATCGAGGTGATGCCGCTGCCGGGCCACCAGGAGACGGCGTCGCACCAGGAGACGCCGGCCCACCACCACCGGGTGCTCGCCGCCGGCCGGCTCGGCCGGGTCCTGGAGCTCACCGCCGCCCCCGACGGCTCCCGGCTCGCCGCCACCACCTCGGACGGACGGCTGCTGCTGGTCTCCGCCGAGGACGGCGCGGTGCGCGAACTGGCCGCCTCCGAGCACGGGCCGGTCACCGGCGCCCGGTTCTCCCCCGACTCGCACTGGGTCGCCTGGTCCCAGCCGGCCGCCGGGCGCTCGCTGCGCCGGATCCGGCTCACCCGCACCGACGCGCCCGCCCCGACCACCGACGTCACCGACGGCCGGTTCGAGGACGAGCAGCCGGTGTTCACCCGGGACGGCCGCTACCTGGCCTTCCTGTCCTGGCGCGGCTTCGACCCCGTCCACGACGTGCACACCGGCGACCTCTCCTTCCCGGTCGGCTGCCGCCCGTACCTCGTCCCGCTCGCCGCCGACACCCCCTCCCCGTTCGCCGCGCCCGCCGAGGAGGCCGCCCCGCGCGGGGACGGCGACGGCACCGTCCGGGTCGACCCGGCGGGCATCGGCGAGCGGCTGCTCCAGTTCCCGGTGATCGCCTCCAAGTACTCGGCCACCGACGCGGTGCGCGGTGGCCTGGTCTGGCTGCGCTGGCCGATCTCCGGCACCCTCGGGCAGACCTTCGCCAACCCCGACGACACCTCCGGCCGCCCCTCCCTGGAGCACTTCGACCTGGCCCGGGGCACCCGCAGCACCCTGGTCGACAAGCTGGACGGCTATGCCGTCTCCGGGGACGGCGGCTCGATCGCGGTCTACTCGGCCGGGACGCTGCGGGTGATCCCGGTCGCCGCCCCCTCCGCCGGGACCGCCGTCGACCTGCGCCGGATCACCCACACCGTGCACCCGGCGGCCGAGTGGCGCCAGGCCTACCACGAGGCCGCCCGGATCGTCCGGGACCAGTTCTGGGACGAACGGATGTCCGGCCTGGACTGGCCCGCGCTGGTCGCCCAGTACGAGCCGCTGCTGGACCGCGTCTGCTCACCCGACGACTTCGCCGACCTGCTGCGCGAACTCCTCGGCGAGCTCGGCACCTCGCACGCCTACGTCACCCCGTCCCGGCGCGCCGAGGGCCCCGGCCTCGCCCAGCAGCCGCTCGGCCTGCTCGCCGCCAACGCCCACCGCGCCCCCGACGGCCGCTGGCTGGTCGACCGGGTGCTGCCCGGCGAGTCCTCCGACCCGCGCGCCCGCGCCCCGCTGGCCGCCCAGGGCGTCCGGGACGGCGACGAACTGCTGGAGGTCGGCGGCCGCCCGGTGGACCCGGTGCGCGGCCCGCTGCCGCTGCTGGCCGGCACCGGCGGCACCACCGTCGAACTCGCCCTGCGCAGCGGCCCGGACGGCCCGGTGCGGCGGATCACCGTCACCCCGCTGACCGACGAACGGGCCGTCCGCTACCAGGACTGGGTGGCCAAACGCCGTTCCCTGGTACGGGAGTTCAGCGACGGCCGGTGCGGCTACCTGCACATCCCGGACCTCGGCGGCTCCGGCTGGGCGCAGTTCAACCGGGACCTGCGGCGCGAACTGGACAAGCCCGCACTGGTCCTCGACGTACGCGGCAACGCCGGCGGCAACGTCTCCGAACTCGTCCTGGAGAAGCTCACCCGGCACGTCCTCGCCTGGGACTTCAGCCGCGACCGCCAGCCCGTCCGCTGGCCCCGGCACGCCCTGCGCGGCCCCCTGGTGGCGCTCGCGGACGAGGCCACCAGCTCGGACGGGGACGTGATCATCGCGGCGATCAAGCTGCTCGGCCTCGGCCCGGTGATCGGCAACCGGACCTGGGGCGGAGTGGTCGGGATGACCGGGCGGCACACCCTGGGCGACGGCACCCAGATCTCGGTGCCGAAGAACGCCTCCTGGTTCAGCGGCGGGCTCGGCTGGTCGGTGGAGAACCGGGGCGTCGAGCCGGACGTGCACGTGCTGCGCACCCCGCGGGACTGGGCGCGGGGGCGCCACCCGGAGCTGGTCGCCGCCGTCCAGTTGGCCCTGGACCTGCTGGAGGACGCCCCGGCCGCGGCGCCCCCGCCGGAGTCCACGCCCCGGCCGGACCTGCGGCGCCCGCCGCTGCCACCGCGGGAGCGCTGACGGCGGCGGGCCCGTCCGGGCTCAGTCCCAGGGGTCGCCCTCGGCCGTCATGTTCTCGGCGGCGCGCCGGTCGGCCTCCTCCTGGGCGGCCGTCCGCTCCTGCGTCTGCCTGCTCCGTTCGACCTCGTCGCTGTACGCGTCGGCGGCCTCGTCGTGGGCGAGCGCGGCGCGCTCGGCGGCCTCCGCGCCACCGGCCTCGTGGCCCCTGTGGAAGATCCTGTCGAGGATGCCCATGACTCCTCCTCCGAACGGATTACCGGGCTGTCCCCCACTCTCACACCGGGAGTCGGCGGTCGCACGTTGAGCCTTTGGTCCCGGCCCGACGCGCCCAAGGGCCGTAGCCGGGCCGCGCGGGACGGGCGGAGGGTGGCGGTGTGAGGAACTCGACCGAGGAACTGCACGACGGACCGCGCCGCCGGGTCGGCGCGCTGGCCGCGCTGGACGGACGGCTGCCCGGCCCCCACGACCTGCTGCTGATGCAGTGCCCGAGCTCGCTGCGCCCACTGGCCGGCGGCGAGCTGCCGGACTGGGCCCGGGCCGTGCTGCGGGCACACCCGTGGGTCACCGTCGGCCGGGCGCCCTCGCTGGTCGGCGCCCCGGTGGACGTCCCGCGCCCGCGGCGCTGCACCCGGGGCCCCCAGGCCGCCCCCGAGCACTGGATCCCGGTCACCGTCCGCGGCCCGCGCCCCGGACAACGACTGGACGCCCTCGCGCCCTGGGCCGCGGTGGCCCGGACCCTGCGGCCCGAGCAGCTGGCCGGCCGGCAGGGACTGCTGGACCCCGGGCGGGTCACCGGTGTCCCGGCGCTGGCCCTGCTGCCGGAGGTCGGCCGGCTGGTCGCGGACCACCGGCTGGCCTGGGGCCCGATCGGCGCGGTCGGCTACGAGCTGGGCGCCGGCGTCCCGGTGGCCGGACCGCTCAGCCCGCTGCGGCTGGTGCTGCGCACCCCGCACCCGGTCAGCCGGCGGGACGCGCTGCACCTGCGGCGGGCGCTGAGCAAGCTGCCGGTGCCGGTGCAGGCCGAGCTGGAGACCCGCTACGGCGCGGTGCACCTCGCCGAGTACGCGGCCGGGCCGCTCACCGTCACCCTGCTGACGCCGTCCGGGCCCCGGGAGGTCCACGATCCGTGGTTCCCCCGGGGCCCGTACGCGTGAACCGGGACGGTCCAACCGGGACGGTCAGCCGCTGACGCTGGGCGCGCCCGTCTCCAGGTGGCCGGTGAAGCGCTGCGACCAGCTGCTGTCGGCGTCCACCGTGACGGTGAAGTCGTACCAGCCGTTGCTGTAGGCGATCGCGTTGAAGAAGTCGCTGACGCTGCCGCCGGCCGGGACCCGGTACGTCCAGGGCCCGTCCGTGCGGTAGTTGGTGGAGGTGATGGTGAAGGTCATCGGGGCGCTGCCGGAGTTGGCCAGCTTGAAGTAGACGGCGAGCTTGCCGCTGCCCGGCTCGACCGCGTACGAGGCGGTGACGGCCGCGTTCTTGCCCGCCTTGGTGGCGTCGCCCTTGAACCGGCGCAGGAAGCGGTTGGGGCCGACCACGGTGAGGTCGTACGGGCCGCCGCCGAAGTTGGTGCCGCAGTTGAAGAAGTCGCTGGTGCTGCCGCCCGGGGCGACGGTGTACTGCCAGGGCCCGCCGCTGCGGTAGGCGTTGGCGTAGGCCGCGAAGTGCGCGGAGTTCACGGCCGCGGTGCCCGTGTTCGCCATCGCGATCCAGACCTTCATCACCCCGCCCGAGCCGAACTCCAGGTGGTCCAGGTTGGCGTTGGGCTGGTACGGCAGGGCGCGGGCCGGGCGGGTGCCGGGCTCCTGGGCGGGCAACGCGTTGTCGGCGGGTGAGGGGTTGGGCAGCGGGCCGCAGGTGGCCAGGCCGATGGTCTGCGAGGTGTCGGGCAGTGCGGGCAGGCCGTACACCGGGTTGGCGAAGTCGAAGACCGAGGTGAGGTCGCCGCAGACCTGGCGGCGCCAGGCGCTGATGTTGGGGCTGGTGGCGGGCGTGCCGAGGGCGGCGGTCCACACCTCCAGGAAGCGCAGCACCGAGGTGTGGTCGAAGGTCTCGGAGTTGACCCAGCCGCCGCGGGTCCACGGGGAGACGGCGATCAGCGGGACGCGGAAGCCGAGGCCGATGTTGGTGGAGTTGTAGAACTCCCCCGCGGTGCCCGCGGGCGCGGCCGGCGGCGGGACGTGGTCGAAGAAGCCGTCGTTCTCGTCGTAGTTGATCAGCAGGACGGTGGAGTTGAACACGTTGGGGTCCGCGTTCAGGGAGTCCATGACCAGGTGGACGAAGTGCGCGCCGTCCTCGGGCGTGGCGTAGGGGTGCTCGGAGGACTGCTGGTCGGCGACGATCCAGGAGACCTGCGGCAGGGTGCCGTTCAGCACGTCGGCGCGGATCGCGGCGGCGATGTCGTCCGGGGTCCGGCCGGTGACCTTGGGCACCGAGCCCATGCCCTTGACGGCCAGCGGGCTGCCGGCCGCGGCGCCGGTGAACTGGCTGAAATAGGCGAGGGCGTTGTCGCCGAAGTTGTCGGCGGCGTTCTGGTAGACCTTCCAGCTGACGCCGGCGGCCTCCAGCGCCTCGGCGTAGGTCTGCCAGCGCAGGTTGGACTCGGAGCCGCCGTCGTAGGCGGGGCCGCCGGCGGTGCCGGCCGGGTCGATCGTCCCGCTCCAGTGGTAGGTGCGGTTGGGGCCGGTCGCGCTCAGCACCGAGCAGTGGTAGGCGTCGCAGATGGTCCAGTTGTCGGCCAGCGCGTAGTGGAACGGGATGTCGCCGCGCTGGAGGTGGCCGAGGGTGCGGACGGTGCCCTTGGCGGACACCCAGGAGTCCATCTTGCCGCCGTTCCAGGCCTTGTGCTGGTCGGACCAGGCGTGCGAGAGGTCGCCGTTGCACTGCGCCTGGGTCTCCGGGGAGCCGCTCGCGCCGGAGGGGTTGAAGGCCCACGGGTACTGGCGGGCGAACAGCCCGTTCGGCTGGTTGAAGACGCTGTAGCCGCCGGAGATCTGGATGGCGGCCCGGTCGGCGAAGCCGCGGACGCCCTTGAGGGTGCCGAAGTAGTGGTCGAAGCTGCGGTTCTCCTGCATCAGGATCACCACGTGCTGCACGTCGGTGATGGTGCCGGTGGTGCTGAGCGTGGTGCTGGAGGCGGCCGCGGCGTCCTCGGCCCCGGCGCCGGCGCCGGCCACCGCGAGGCCGGCCGCGGCGGCGCCGGACAGCGTGACGAACTTTCTACGACTCAACTCGGCCATCAGCCCGGTCCGTCCCTTCACTGGCGATGTTGTGTACACAACTCGGGGGCCATCGATCGCGGAGCAGTCTCCACCGCCACCGGAGCGGGCCACCAGATGCGCGCAGCAGGTTTGTCGGACTGTTCGCCCGTGGGTCACCGAGCGACGCGGGGCTGAACGTCAGGCTGATCGGTCGAGGAGGTTCCAGGAGTGCCGAGGAGGGGGCTCCCGGAGCGCCGGGGAGGGCGCGGGCGGCTCAGCGGTCCTTCACCTCGATCCCCAGCGCCTGGGCGAACTGCGGTGCCAGCTCCAGCAGTTGGGGCGAGCTGATGACCGCCCCGCGCAGCCCCTGGTGGCCGTCCACCAGTCCGAGCCGGACGGCCCCGCGCAGGTCCACCTTGCTCAGCACGGCCCCGCGCAGCCGCACCTCCTCCAGCGTCGAGCCGGGGAAGGACACCCCGGTCAGCTTCGCCTCGCCGAAGTCCACGTCGCGCAGCAGGCAGTCCTCGAACACCACGTCCCGCAGCACGGCCGCACGCAGGTTGACCGCCTCCAGCTTGCAGCCGCGGAACACCACCCGGCGCAGCGCCGAGCCGTACCCGGCGATCCCGGCCAGCACGCCGCCGACGAAGGAGCTGTCCTGCCACTCGGTCTCGCTCAGGTCGCAGGCCACCCAGCGGCCGGCCTGCACCCAGACCTCGTTGAACCGGGCCTGGCGCAGCTTGACCCCGCTGAGCGCGACCCCGGTGAAGGCGCACTCCAGGAAGGCCGCCCCGGCGCCCGACTCGTCGGTGCGCTGACCGCCGTCGAAGTGCGCGGTGTCGTAGCGCTCGTCGCTGCGCAGCGGGCCGGTGTGCGGGCGCAGCAGCTCGGCGTACGGGAGGTCGGCGAGCTGCTCGGGGACGGAACGGGGCATGGCGGTGGCGCCTCTCGGATCGCGGGCGAACGGGTCTCGCCCGCATGCTCGCACGCGGCACCGACAGTCCGGCCGCACCCGCCGCACCCGCCCGCGGCGACGCCCCGGCCCGGCCGCTGCGGACGCGGCCGGGCCGGGGCGCTCACGGGTGTTGTCAGCCGCGGGCCCAGAGCGAGTTGACCCGGCTGCGCTCGGCGCTGTTCGGGTACGGGTTGGTGCAGGAGGTGCCGGGGCCGCCGCCCGACATCAGCTCGCTGCACGGGCCGGAGTAGTGGTCCGGCAGGCCGAGCACGTGCCCGGTCTCGTGCGCCGTCACCCGGACCGAGTTGTACTGCCGGTTCTGCTGGTAGTCGAGGAAGACGTAGCCGCGCCCGTGGCCGTCGGTGCTGGCGTAGGAGCCGCGGCTGTCGTTGCCCTCGTAGTAGCGGAAGTCGGCGTTGGAGCCGGCCTGCAGCCGGACGTTGCCGACCGAGCCGTTCCAGATCTGCGCGGCGTTGGCTATCTGGTTGCGGAAGGACGGCGCGGAGCTGGCGTCGTAGGTGACCACGACGGTGGCCAGGCCCGGGCTCGCGGCCTGCTTGGCCTTGGCGGAGGCCATCACGGCCTGGAAGAACGCCTGGTTGTCGGCCGCCTCCTGGGCCGAACCGGCGTACGTCGACGCGGTGTAGCCCTGGACGGCCGGGGCGGCCGGGGCGGCGGCGGCCGTGGTGGTGGGCAGCACGGCGAGGCCCGCCGCGAGGGCGAGGCCGAGGGTCGCGGACAGCACGGATCGCTTCATGTGGGGGCTCCTGAAGGGGTCCTGGAAGTGGGGGGTTCCGGTCCCGGGTGCCGCAGCCGGGTTGGGGGCCGGCTCGGGGGGCACCCGGCGACCGGGTGTCCCCAGAGCTTCGGGCAGCCCGGCGGCCCGGCGGATGATGTCAACCACCGATAGCCCGGTCCAATACCCCCGGCCCCCGTCGGATTCGGGCCGTCTTTTCCTCGTCTTGACCTAGCCATGCCCCTGGCATTCCGTTCCGGGGGCGGCTAGGCTCCGAGGCGGGGAAGTACCCATGCGGCGGGCCGCCCGTTTCCGGCCGGGCGGGCCGCCGCACCCGATTCACCTGCCGGGCAGGTCAGTTGGCCGCCGCCACGCCGTTCGCCCAGAGCGAGTCGACCTGCGCGCTCTCGTTGGCGTCGGGGTGCGCGTTGGTGCAGGACGTACCGGGGCCGTGGCCCGACATCAGTTCGCTGCACGGACCGGAGTAGTCGTCGGGCAGGCCGAGCACGTGCCCCGTCTCGTGGGCGACGATCCGGAGCGAGTAGTACTGCTGGGCCTGCTGGTGGTCGATGAAGATGTAGCCGTGCCCGTGTCCGTCGGTGCTGGCGTACGAGCCGTTCGGGTCGTCGCCCTCGTTGTACGAGAAGTCACCGGTGCCGCCACTCGCCTCCTGGAGCTGGACGTTGTGCACCGAGCCGTTCCAGATCTGCGCGGCGTTGGCGATGTCGCCGGCGAAGGAGGGGGCGTTGGAGGCGTCGTAGGTGACGGTGACGGTGGTCAGGCCGGGGTCGGCGGCCCGCTTGGCCTCGACGGAGGCCATCACGGCCCGGAAGAACGCCTGGTTGTTCGCGGCCTCCTCGGCCGAACCGGCGTACCTCGACGTGGTGTGGCCGTGGACGGCCGGGGCGGCGGGCGCGGCGACGGCGGTGGCGGGCAGGACCAGGGCGCCGGCGAGGGCCAGGCCCAGGGTCGCGGACAGCACGGATCGCTTCATGTGGGGGCTCCGGATTCCGGGGCGCGCCGGCCCGCCGGGGCCGGTGGGGGCCGGCCGTACGGTGGCGGCGCGCGGTGGGGGCCGTCCCGGCCGGGGCCGGGGCGGTGCGGTGTCCCCGAGCTTCGACCCGTCCGGGCCCGTCGCGGATGATGTCAACCGGCGATAGTCCGGCCGCATACCGGTGCCGCGTGCCGGGATCCGCCGCGCGGTCCGTCGTGCGGTCCGCCCTGCGATCGGCCGTGCGGACCGTCGTACGGTCCGTCGCTGCGCACTTGATTCTCTGTCATGTCCTTGGCGATGTGGCTCGGTGACGTCTATGCTCCCGTCGTGGAGCTCGACGTGAGACACCTCCGGGTGCTGTGCGCGATCGCCGACACCGGCAGCCTCCGCAAGGCCGCGCTCCAACTCGGCATGACCCAGCCCTCCCTCACCACCCAGCTGCACCGCATCGAACGGGCCATCGGCGGAACCCTGTTCACCCGCGAGCAGACCGGCAGCCGGCCCACCGCGCTCGGCCACTCGGTGCTGTCCCGGGCCCGGCCGGTGATCAGCGAGATGGCCGCCCTGGTCGCCGCCGCCCGGCAGGAGGCCCGCGACACCGCGGGGCCCGGCCGGCAGCGCCGGCTGCGGATCGGCAGCGTCGGCAGCCGGGCGGTCGCCGCCTGGCTGCGCCGGGTGCACGAGCGGCTGCCGGACACCGACACCACCATCCACGTCGACATCTCCGCCAGCGCGCTGCTGCGGATGGTCGCCTCCGACCAGCTGGACGTGGCCTTCGTGTACGAGAGCGAGGGCTTCCCGCTGCGGGTCCCGCCGGACGCCGAGCACCGGGTGCTGATGGCCCGCGAGCCGCAGTTCGTCGCGCTCGCCGCCGGGCACCCGGCCGCCGCCCGGCCGGTGGTCCACCTCGCCGACCTCGCCGAGGACACCTGGATGGTCGACCCGACCGCCGACCACGAGTACGCCGCGATGCGCCGGGTGTTCAGCGAGGCCGGGCTCAACCCCCGGGTGGTGCAGGTGCGGGACAACGCCACCGCCGCCGAGCTGGTCGCCTCCGGCGAGGCCGTCCGCCCCTGCCAGCCGACCTCGCTGCCCGGGCCCGGCACGGTGGTCCGCCCGGTGCACGGGGACCCGCTGGCCGTCCGGCTGCTGTTCACCTGGCGCCCCCGGGTGCTCAGCCAGCCCGCCCTGGACGCGCTCTACGGCGAACTGCGCGCCGCCTACCTGGATCTGGCCAAGGTCAACCCGGCCTACCTGGACTGGCTGGCCCGGCACGAGCCCTTCCTGCTGGAACGGGTCTAGACCCGTGCCCGCCGGTCCTCCCGGCCCTCCCGGCCCTCCCGGCTGTGGACCAGCACCCCCACCGCGACCATCAGCGCGCACACCAGGCCCGCGGCCGGCACCCCCGGGCCGCCGAGCGCGGTGCAGGCCAGCACCAGTGCCGCCCCGAGCGGCGCGATCGACTGCGCGACCGGCCCGCGCTTGGTGTGCCGGGAGTGCAGGTACCAGACGGTCACCAGGTAGACCGCGGTCGGCACGGTGACCGTCGCGGTGGCGGCCGTCTCGGAGATCTCCGCCTTGTGCACGGCCGACTCCACCGCCACCTCCAGCCCGGTGCCGATCGCCGCCGCCGAGCCGAACACCAGGTAGTGCCCGTACCCCCAGGCGAAGGCCTGCCGGTTGGAGCGCAGGTGGTCGTGGACCGGCCGGGCGAAGTAGATCCACCAGGCCGCGAAGCAGATCAGCAGTCCGCCGACCGCCACCGGCACCAGCCGGCCCAGCCCCTCGTGCTCGTCCACCGCCGACTGCACCGCCACCGTCGCGGCGGCCACCGTCTCGCCGAGCACGATCAGGGTGAACAGCCCGTACCGCTCGGCGATGTGGTGCGGGTGCCAGGAGGTCTGCGCCCGGAGCTCGGCGACCACCGGCACGGCCAGCTCGCACAGCACGCCGATCGGGATGACCACCGGCCGGGCGGCGTCCGGCAGCAGCAGCACCACCACCCAGCCGAGCTGGCAGAGCGTGATCCCCGCCGCGTAGCGCAGCGCGACCCGGCGGGCCTCACCCTGTTCGCCGGACGCCGCGCGCAGCCACTGGGTGACCATCGCCAGGCGCATCACCACGTAGCCGGTGATCCCCAGTGTCAGGTCCTGGGTCTCGAACATCCTCGGCACCCCGGCGGCCAGGATCAGCACCCCGGCGATCTGCACCAGGGTGGTGACCCGGTACGGCACGTCGTCGCAGTCGTACGCGGAGGCGAACCAGGTGAAGTTCATCCAGGCCCACCAGATGGCGAAGAAGACCATCGTGTAGCCGCGCAGGCCCTCGCCGTAGTGCCCGGCGGCGAGGGAGTGGGCGAGTTCGCGACCGGCCTGGCCGACCGCGACCACGAAGCAGAGGTCGAAGAAGAGTTCCAGCGGGGTGGCGACCCGGTGCGGCTCGGCGCGGTCGCGCGGGACCATCCGGCGCACCGGGGGCGGGTCGACGTGCTGCGCTCGGGGTGCCTCGGCGGCGTGGTCACTGGCCATCGGTGCTGCTCCGGGGGTCGGGGCGGGGCGGGGGCGGCCCGGCTGGGCCCGCCGTCCCGCGCATCCTGGCAGTGGCCGGGGTCCGACGCACGCACCGGCGCGGGCGCGTGCGCCGGTGCGGCAACTCCGTTCGAACCCGGGCACGATGCCCTCGTATGCCCCTTTTCTCCTTGCCGTCAGCGAGAGTTGACGCCCCGGTGCGCGAAGTGGGTGACAGCGCGGCGGGTTTCCGGGCGCGCCCCGCGCGCTGCGCCGCGACCGGCCCGGCGGCCCCGCTAGATTCGTCCCCGGTTGGAAGCGAGCACGGGCCCCTCGCGGGGCCCCACGACACGGGCGGCCTGCGGGCAACGCGGAAGGTCAAGGCCGGTGGCAGGACAGCGGGGGCGGCGTAACCGGCCCACCCGTGTCCGCACCACCGGCCTCGTGATCACCGCGCTGCTCGCCAGCGCCTGCCGTGCGGTCGCCGTCGCCACCGCGACGGCCCGGGTCACTTCTCCCAGCCGACCTTGGTGTAGTCCTCCTGGGCGAGGCCGAAAGCCCCGTAGTTGGCGAGGCCCTTGCGGGTCGCCACCACGGCGGGCCGCTGGTAGAGCTCGACGGTGTGGCCGAGCTCCCAGATCTTCGCGTCAGCCTGGTTGTAGAGCTTCGCGGCCTCCACCGGGTCGACCGTCCCGGCCGCCTTCTTCAACAGGTCGTCGATCTCCTGGCTGCCCAGGCGGGACGGGTTCTGGAAGGAGTTGTCGCCCACCGGCAGGCGGAAGTTGGCCAGGCTCTTGGAGTTCGGGAAGGAGTCGGTGTTGCGCCAGCTCGCGAGGTCGAACTTGCCCGGGGTCACGTACTTGGAGAAGAAGTCGTTGGCGGCCACCTTGTCCAGGTCGACCTTGACCCCGGCCGCCTGCCACATCGCCGCCGCCGCGGTGGCGAGGTCGAGCTGGGCCTGCACGGTGCCGTCGCTGAGCACCCAGTGCAGCTCCAGCGGCTTGCCGTCCTTGGTGCGCGGCTGACCGTCGCCGGCCTCCTTCCAGCCCGCGTCGTCCAGCTCCTTCTTGGCGGCGGCCAGGTCGAACCTGGCCCACTCGCCGGAGTTGTCCTGGTAGCCGACCTGGTTGGGCATGATGATGTGGTTGCCGAGCGGCTTGAACTCGACCGGCACCCCGTTGTTGGCGATCTTGATCAGCGCCGAGCGGTCGAGCGCCTTGCCGAGCGCCTGGCGGACCTTCCGGTCCGCCAGCGCGCCGTTGCCGCCGAAGGAGATGTGCACCTCGTCCCACGGGCTGGCGGCCCGGATCACGGAGTCCTTGGCGTTCTTGAGCTGCCCGTACGCGGCGGCGGTGCTGGCCGCGGCGAGGTCGATCTCGTTGTTCAGGTAGGCCTGGATGCTCGCCGACTTGTCCATCACCCGGAAGGTGATCCGGTCCAGCTTGGGCCTGGTCCCCCACCAGGCCGGGTCCGGGACGAGGGTGAGGGTCTGCGCGGTCTTGTCGGCCGTCCCGATCTTGAACGCGCCCGCGGTGATCGGGATCTTCTCCACCCAGGCCTTGTTGAAGTCGTCCGGGGTCGAGATCGCCGCCGCCGGGATGAGCGGGCGGAACAGGCCCTGCCAGTCCGCGTACGGCTGGGCGAAGGTCACCTTCACCTCGGTCGGGTCGGCGCCCTGCTCGACCGCGGAGATCAGCTCGTAGCCGGACGGGTCGGCGATGTTGTACGCCGGGTCCTTGCCGTTGCTGGTCTGCCAGTCCGCCTTGAAGTCCAGGTAGCTGAGCGGCTTGCCGTCCGACCACTTGGCCTTGGGGTTCAGCTTGTAGGTGACCACCTGCGGCGAGGTCGAGGTGACCTTGGCGTCCACCAGGTAGTCCGGGTTCGGCTGGAAGGTGCCGGAGGCGTCGGTGCTGAACAGCGTCGGCTCCACGGCACGGATCAGGCTCACCGTGTCGGTGTACGAACCGCCGTCCACCTGGAGCGGGTTCCACTGGGCGATCCACTGGTCCAGCTGGAACCGCACCTCGCCGCCGTCCTTGACCTGGTCCAGCGGCTTGGCGTTGATGTCCTGGGAGTCCTGTCTCGGCGGCTCGCTCTTCGCCACGTCCGCGCCCGAACCGCCCCCGCCCGAGGTGCACGCGGTGGCCGCCAGCACGACGGCGACGGCGAGGGCGGTCGCCCGGCCGAGGCGACGGGCGGTGCTGGAAGCGTCCATGAGGGTCCCCCCTGGGATCGGTGGCAGGCATCGGGCGGGCGCCACGGGTCGGGTTCGTCCGGTTCGTGACACGAGTTGGGGCGTACGAGGCATGACCGGGCTTGAGCGTGGGCACTCAATCCGGCACCGAGCCAGAGGAACGTAACAGCGGATCAGATCCGCCACCAGGGGGAGGAGCGGACGCCTGATCAAAAAGTCACACAGGGACATCCCGCCGCAACATCGCAGCCGCACCCCGGTGCCACACTGCGACCTGCGCGTTCCCCAACTCCCCCGCTCTCCCTGCCACCTGACGCCCTGACCGGGCTCCGACCGAAGGCCACCCCCGATGCCCACCAGACGCGTCGCCCCCGCCCCCGCCCCGGGCCGCCGCTGATGCTCCGCTACCTGTCGAAACGGCTGAGCTACTACGCGGCGCTGCTGCTCGCCGCCGTGTTCCTGGCCTACGCGATATCCGCCGGCGCCCTGCAACCGCGCACCTACTTCGACGCCAAGGTGCCGCGCCCGGCCGCCGAATCGGTCGAACGCCAGCTCACCGCGCTCAACCTGAACGACCACACCCCGGTCGTCGAACGCTTCGGCCACTGGGCCGGCGGCCTGCTCCACGGCGACCTCGGCCGGACCATCCACGACACCCCGGTCAACGACGACTTCGGCCGCCGGGTCTGGGTCTCGCTGCGCCTGCTGCTGATCGGCAGCCTGCTCGGCACCGTCCTCGGCGTCGCCGCCGGGGCCTGGAGCGCCGTGCGCCAGTACCGGATCTCCGACCGGGTGCTCACCGTGCTGTCCTTCGTCCTGCTCTCCACCCCGGTCTTCCTGGTCGCCCTCCTGCTCAAGAACGGCGCGATCGCCGCCAAGGACGCGGCCGGCCACGACGTCGTCCCGTTCACCGGCTACGAGACCCCCGGGCTGGCCGGCGGCCTCGGCACCCACCTCGCCGACTGGGCCCTGCACCTGCTGCTGCCCACCGTCTCGCTCGCCCTCGGCGGCCTCGCCACCTACAGCCGCTACCAGCGCGGCACCATGCTCGACGTGCTCGGCTCCGACTACCTGCGCACCGCCGAGGCCAAGGGCCTCACCCGGCGCCGGGCCCTGCTCAAGCACGGACTGCGCACCGCCGTGATCCCCATGTCGACGATGTTCGCCTACAGCTTCCTGGGCATCTTCACCGGCGCGATCTTCACCGAGACCATCTTCGGCTGGCACGGCATGGGCGAGTGGCTGATCCAGTCGATCAACGAACAGGACGTCAACTCCGTGGTGGCGATCAACCTGTTCACCGCCGTCGTCGTGCTCGCCTCCGGCTTCCTCGCCGACACCCTGCACGCCGCCCTCGACCCGCGCGTGCGGTCCTGACCGGAGGAAGCCGAGATGACCGTCGCCGCCACCGCCGACACCCCGACCCCCGACCCCGCGCACGGACCCGCCGGCGCCTCCGCCCCCGCCGGCGCTCCCCGGGCCGGCGGACGGGGCCGGCTCGTCCTGGCCCGCCTGCTCGCCGCCCGCGGCGCCGTGGCCGGGGCCGTGCTGATCCTGCTGCTGTTCGTGCTCGCCTTCGGCGGGCCGTACCTGACGCCCTGGGACTACGCCGCCCCCGACTTCACCGCCCTGCACCAACCCCCCTCCGGCGCCCACTGGTTCGGCACCAACGGGGTCGGCCAGGACGTGTTCGCCCAGACCGTCCGCGGACTGCAGAAGTCACTGATCATCGGCCTGCTGGTGGCGCTCTTCTCCACCGCGCTGGCCTCCCTGGTCGGCGCCTGCGCCGGCTACTTCGGCGGCTGGACCGACCGGGCGCTGATGTTCCTGGTCGACCTCATGCTGGTCTTCCCCAGCTTCCTGATCATCACCGTGGTCTCGCCCCGGCTGCGCAGCAGCGGCTGGATCGCCTTCGTGCTGCTGCTCGCCCTGTTCAACTGGATGATCACCGCCCGGGTGGTCCGCTCGATGACCGTCTCCCTGCGCGAGCGCGAATTCGTCCGCGCCGCACGGTTCATGGGCGTCCGGCCGCTGCGGATCATCACCCGGCACATCCTGCCGAACGTCGCCTCCTTCCTCATCGTCGACGCCACCATCGCGGTCGGCGGCGCGGTGATGAGCGAGACCGCGCTCTCCTACTTCGGCTTCGGCGTCCGGCCGCCGGACGTCTCGCTCGGCACCCTGCTCGCCGCCGGAACCGGCGAGGCCCCGGTGTTCCCCTGGATGTTCTACTTCGCGGCCGGGCTGCTGGTGCTGTTCGTGCTCGCCGTCAACCTGGTCGGGGACGGGCTCCGCGACGCCCTCGACCCCACCGCCGGGGGCGCGCCGCGCCGTACCCGCCGCCTTCGGAGGAAGCAGAAGTGAGCACCGCGGAAGCAGAAGTGACCACCGCCGTCGAGACCCCGCTGCTCGCCGTCCGGGACCTGCGGGTGGACTTCGCCGGCCCGCACGGACCGGTGCCCGCCGTACGCGGGGTGGACCTCACCCTGCGCCGCGGCGAGACCCTCGGCATCGTCGGCGAGTCCGGCTCCGGGAAGTCCGTCACCGCGCTGTCCGTGCTCGGGCTGCTGCCCGGCACCGCCCGGATCGAGGGCTCGGTGCGGCTGGACGGCCGGGAACTGGTCGGTCTGCCCGGCAGGGAACTCGCCGCGATCCGCGGCCGCCGGGTCGCCATGGTGTTCCAGGACCCGCTGTCCGCCTTCACCCCGGTCTACCGGATCGGCGACCAGATCGCCGAGGCCGTCCGGATCCACCAGCCGGTCGACCGGGCCACCGCCCGCCGCCGGGCCGCCGAACTCCTCGACCTGGTCGGCATCCCGGCGCCCGACCGGGCCCTGGACAGCTTCCCCCACGAGTTCTCCGGCGGCATGCGCCAGCGCGCCATGATCGCCATGGCCATCGCCAACCAGCCCGACATCCTGCTCGCCGACGAGCCCACCACCGCGTTGGACGTCACCATCCAGGCCCAGGTGCTCGACGTGCTGCGCACCGCCCGGGAGGAGACCGGCGCGGCGCTCGTCCTGGTCAGCCACGACCTCGGGGTGATCGCCGGGGCGGCCGACCGGGTCGCCGTGATGTACGCGGGCCGGGTGGTCGAGACCGCCGGGGTGGACGAGCTGTTCGCGGCGCCGCGCCACCCGTACACCCTCGGACTGATCGGCGCGCTGCCCCGGCTGGACGGGCGCGGCGGCCCGCTGGTGCCGATCCCCGGCACCCCGGCGCCGATGGCCGAACTGCCGCCCGGCTGCCCGTTCGCCGCGCGCTGCCCGCTCGCGGAGGAGCGCTGCTCGACGGCCGAGCCCGAGCTGGTGGGCACGGAGGCCGGACCGGCGGGCCCGGACGGCCACCTGGCCGCGTGCGTGCGGTCGGCGGAGCTGGCCGAGCGGCGGCCCGCGCCGAGCGAGGTGTACCCCGTGCCGGACCTGCCCCCGGGGCCCGCCGCCGGGGACCGCTCGGCCCGGCCGCAGGTGCTCTCGGTGACCGGGCTGGGCAAGACCTTCCCGCTGCTCAAGGGCACGGTGTTCAAGCGGAGGGTCGGCGAGGTCTACGCGGTGGACGGCGTCGACCTGGACCTGCGCCAGGGCGAGACCCTCGGCCTGGTCGGGGAGTCCGGCTCGGGCAAGTCCACCACGCTGTTCGAGCTGCTGAGCCTGGGCGTCCCGGAGACCGGCCGGATCGAGCTGCTCGGCCACGACACCGCCCGGCTCACCCGGGCCGAGGCCCAGCGGCTCCGCTCCGAACTGCAGATCGTCTTCCAGGACCCGATGGCCAGCCTCGACCCCCGGATGCCGGTCGGCGACATCGTCGCCGAGCCGCTGCGCGCCCAGCACGCCCCGCGCGAGGAGATCGCCCGCCGGGTGCCCGAACTGCTCCGCCAGGTCGGGCTCGACCCGGACCACTCCGTCCGCTACCCGCACCAGTTCTCCGGCGGGCAGCGCCAGCGGATCTCCATCGCCCGGGCCCTCGCCGTCCGGCCCAAACTGCTGGTGCTGGACGAACCGGTCTCCGCCCTGGACGTCTCGATCCAGGCCGGGGTGCTCAACCTGCTCCAGTCGCTCAAGGCCGAACTCGGGCTATCCTACCTGTTCGTCTCGCACGACCTCTCGGTGATCCGGCACCTCGCCGACCGGGTCAGCGTGATGTACCTCGGCCGGACGGTCGAGCAGGGCCCGGTCACCAGCGTCTTCGAACGGCCCCGCCACCCGTACACCCGGGCGCTGCTCTCCGCCGTACCGCTGCCCGACCCCGCCGCCGAACGGGCCCGCGACCGCATCCTGCTGGCCGGCGACCCGCCCTCCCCCACCGAGCGCCGCACCGGCTGCCCGTTCCGCACCCGCTGCCCGCTCTACGCCGGGCTCGCGGACGCCACGGCCCGGGCGCGCTGCGAGCAGGAGCGGCCGGGCCTCGACGGCGACCGGGCGGGAGCCGGAGCGGGAGCCGAGGCGGAGGGCGACCACCGGGCCGCCTGTCATCACCCGGGGTGACGACGGAATCCTCACCTCCGGTGATCGGCCGAATACGATTCGGCAGAACGGGTTGCCGACGTGTACTGTCTTCCACGTCAGCAAGCGCCGCTAGCTCAGTTGGTTAGAGCAGCTGACTCTTAATCAGCGGGTCCGGGGTTCGAGTCCCTGGCGGCGCACAGACAGCCGGAAGGC
>NZ_JBHWIV010000108.1:0-27141 GCF_042731675.1 Kitasatospora sp. NPDC059827
GTCCTCCGAGGACCGGGCGGGCCG
Source organism: Kitasatospora sp. NPDC059827 (assembly GCF_042731675.1). NCBI lineage: Bacteria > Bacillati > Actinomycetota > Actinomycetes > Kitasatosporales > Streptomycetaceae > Kitasatospora > Kitasatospora sp. NPDC059827. The sequence continues at coordinate 25 of NZ_JBHWIV010000108.1, forward strand.
TTGCGCAGCGGGCGGGCCGTGGCGCGGGCAGGCGGCGGCGTCAGCCGACGTGGACCCGCGGACGCTTCGTCCGGTCCGGCTCCGCCTCGCGCAGCACCTCGCGGGTGACCGGCGCGACCTCGCCCTGACCGAACAGGATGAAGCGCAGGAACTGGGCGAAGGGGTGCCCCTCGGTCCACTCGAAGTACAGGTGCGGCCGCTGCCCGGTGCGGTCCCGGACGGTGAGCGCCAGGGCGGCGATCGCGTTCGGGATGCTGGAGCTCTCCAGGGTGAGCACCCGGTACCGGTTGTGCAGCACCTCGCCGCGGACGGTCAGCTCGGACTCGAAGTCCGAGGCGTCCCGGACGGTCACCTCGACGAAGACCAGGTCGTCCTCGCCGGGGATGTCGTTGTCGGCGCGGATCTGCCGGATCTTGTCGCGGTACTCGGCGACGTCCCGGTTGGTCGGCTCGTTGGCGATCAGGCGCAGCGGGCGGTGGGCGTAGTCGCGGATGAACCGCTCGGCCGTCTCGTCCAGCAGCACGTCGGTGACGCGCAGCTCGAAGGCGCGCTTGAGCCGGGAGAGCAGCGACACCAGGATGATGCCGGCGATGAAGCAGGCACCGATCTTGACGCCGTCCGGGCGCTCCATGGTGTTCACCACGGTGGTGTACAGGAAGACCGCGGCGATGACCCCGAAGGCGGCGGTCCAGCCGCGCTGGCGCTTCTTGTACGCGGCGATGGTGACGGCGATGGCCGCCGAGCTGATCAGGACCAGCACACCGGTGGCGTAGGCGCCGCCCTGGGCGTCGACGTTGGCGTCGAACAGCCAGGTGATCAGGAAGCCGACCACGGTCAGCACGATCACCATCGGGCGCACGGCGCGGGCCCAGTGCGGGGCCATGCCGTAGCGCGGGAGGTAGCGGGGCAGCAGGTTGAGCATGCCCGCCATGGCGGAGGCGCCGGCGAACCAGAGGATGGCGATGGTCGACAGGTCGTAGACGCTGCCGAAGGCGCCGCCCAGGTACTCGTGCGCCAGGAAGGCCAGGGCGCGGCCGTTGGCCTGGCCGCCGCTCTCGAACTCCTTGGCCGGGATGAGCAGGGTGCAGATGAAGCTGGTCGCGATCAGGAAGGTGCTCATGATCACGGCGGCGGTGGTGAGCAGCTTGCGGGTGCCGCGGATCCGGCCGACCGGGTTCGCCTCGGTGTCGTCCGCGTCGCCCTTGATGTGCGGCATCACGGCGACACCGGTCTCGAAGCCGGACATGCCGAGCGCGAGCTTCGGGAAGACGACGAGCGCGACGCCGATCATCACGAACACGTTGCCGTGCTGGGTGGTGAGCGCGTTGGACCAGTCGGTGACGACGTGCGGCGCCTGGACGATCTTCCAGATGCCGACCACCACGACCACCACGTTGAGCGCCAGGTAGACCCCGACCAGCCCCACGGCCAGGCCGATCGCCTCGCCGAAACCCTTGAGGAAGACGGCACCGAGCAGGGCGACCAGGATCAGCGTGATGACCATCTGCTTGCCGCCGAGGGCGCCGGTCAGGTGCGGGTTCTCGACCAGGTGGGCGCTGGCGTCGGCGGCGGAGAGAGTGATCGTGATGATGAAGTCCGTCGCCGCGAAGCCGAGCAGCGCGAGGACGAACAGCTTGCCCTTCCAGAACGACAGCAGCCGCTCCAGCATCGCGATCGAGCCCTCACCGCGCGGGCTCTCCTGGGCGACCCGCCGGTAGACCGGCAGCGCGCCCAGCAGGGTGACCAGCACCAGCACGATCGTGGCGATCGGCGACAGCAGTCCGGCCGCGAGCGCGGCGATGCCCGGCTGGTAGCCGAGCGTCGAGAAGTAGTCCAGACCGGTCAGGCACATCACGCGCCACCACGGCTGGCCCGTGTGCGCAGCGTGACCGGCCTCGGCGGCGGAGTCCCCCGACTCCGCGCCGTCCTGCTGCGCCTTCGCGGCGGCGTCCCTGGCGGCCTTCTCCGGGGACATGTCCTCCAGGAGCCAGCTGCGCAGCCGTATTCGCGCCGACGACGGAGCCTCCGTCGTCGCCTCCGTCGAACCCGACGAAACCACCTTGCACCTCTTGTTTAAAGACCCCGTAAAGCGCCGTCGGGCGACGGCAGTGCGCCAGGCTATGCGACAGCCGTTAAGGAGACGTCATCGGCCCGCGTTAAGAAAACGTCATGGCTGCGCAGGTCGGAACGGGTGGCGCGGCGGGTCGGGGCCGGCGCCGGGGCGGGGCGGTGGAGCACCCCGCCCCGGCGTCTCACGGACCGGACGGGGTTACGCCCGGTAACCGAGGACCGTCATCATGCCGGTCTCCGCGTGGTACACGTTGTGGCAGTGCACCATCCACAGACCCGGGTTGTCGGCGTCGAAGTCCACCGCCAGGGTCGTGCCCGGCAGCACGATCGCGGTGTCCTTGCGGGGGCCGCCGGCGCCCAGCGCGAAGCTGTGTCCGTGCAGGTGGACGGGGTGCCACATGGCGGTGCTGTTGCGGAACTCCAGCCGCACCCGCTCCCCGGCCGCGACCGGGTGGCGCTGCGCCGGGTCGTACCTGCGGCCGTTGAACGCCCAGTCGGCCCTGGCCATGCCGCCGGTGAGCTCCAGCGCCACCGTGCGGTCCGGCGCCCGGTCCGGCAGCCGGACGCCCGGATCGGCCTTCAACTGCCCGGCGGTCAGCAGCCGGCCGTCGAGTTCGGCGGGGCGGGTCGAGGCGTCCGGCGCGGCGCCGCCGCCGGTGCGCAGCACGGCCAGCGCGGCGGCGTTCTTGCCCTCGGCCAGGGCGGTCAGCGGGAAGGCGCCGTCCTTCGCGGTGACCAGCACGTCGTAGCGCTCGCCCATGCCGAGCAACAGGGCCTGGGTGGTGGCCGGTTCGACCGGGAAGCCGTCGGTGTGGGTGACGGTCAGCTCGTGGCCGCCGAGGGCGACCCGGTAGGCGGTGTCGCCGCCCGCGTTGATCAGCCGGATCCGGATCCGGTCGCCGGGCTTGGCGGTGAAGGTCTCGGGGGCGGTCGCCAGGCGGCCGTTGACCAGGTGGAAGGGGTAGGAGACGTCGCCCGCGTCGCCGCCGAGCAGCGGACTGGTGGCGCCCATCAGCATCCGGGACGGGCCGGTGGCTCCGGTGGGGGTGCCCGACATGCCCGGCATACTGTGCCCCGAGTGGTCCATGCCACCCGTACCGGCGGTGCCACCCGTACCGCCCATGGCTCCCATGTCGCCCATGCCCTTGGCGAGTTCGGCGAGGACGGCGTCCGGGGTGCTGCCGTCGACCCCGTCCACCCAGTCGTCCAGGACGACCACCCACTCCTTGTCGTAGCGCAGCGGCTCCTTCGGGTCCTCGACGATCAGCGGGGCGTACAGGCCGCGGTCCTGCTGGACGCCGGAGTGCGGGTGGAACCAGTAGGTGCCGGGGTGGGAGAGGGCGAAACGGTAGTCGAAGGAGGCCCCCGCCCGGACCGGGTCCTGGGTCAGGCCCGGCACGCCGTCCATGTCGTTGCGCAGCGCGAGGCCGTGCCAGTGCAGCGAGGTGGGCTGCGGCAGGTGGTTGGCGAGGGTGAGGGCGAGGGTGTCGCCGACGGTGGCGCGCACCTCCTGGCCGGGCAGGCGGTCGCCGTAGGCCCAGCTGCGGACGGTGCGTCCGCCCAGGTCGAGGGTGGTCTCGGTGGCGGTGAGCGCGACCTTGCGCTCGGGCCCGGGCTTGCGCCGCGCCTCGGCGGCGGCGACCTCGGGGCCGTTCGGGGCGACGAAGCCGGCGGGGGCGCCGGGGGTGACGGGAGCGGCGCTGCCGGTCGTCGGGGAACGGTCCATGGCCGAGTGGTCCATGGACGCGTGGTCCATGCCCTTCATCGGATCGGAGCCGGGCGAACCGGAGGAGCAGGCGGTGAGCAGGCCGGTCCCGGCGGCGGCGAGCGCGGCGCCGAGGACGGTACGACGGGTGGGTGTGCGCATGGCGGAGTGCACCTCGTACAGGGGTGGTGTGGACGTACAGGACGGCGCGTCGGCCGTTCCGTGCGCGGGCGCGCAGGCGCGATGGCGCGTGCGCGTGCGCGGGCACGGGACGGCGGGCGCACGCCTACTGACGCAGCACCGACAGTCTGCTGAGGAGGAGCCGCCCACCCCCGGGCGGCGGTAGTGCGCGGACGGCCCGCAGCAACCGGGCCCGCACCTCGGCGGCGGCGTCACCGCTGCGGCGCAGCAGCGGGCCGACGAGCAGCAGCACCACGCCCCAGCCGGCCAGCACGGCGAGACAGACCGTCATCGGGTCCATGCCGTCGGCGGTCGCGGGATCGACGGTCGGCCCGTGGTGGTCCGGCAGCTGCTGGACCACCGCCACCCGGGGCCCGTGCCCCTCCGGCCCGCCGTGCCCATCGTGCCCACCACTCGGGTGCCCGAGCGTGTGCATCGTCACGATGCCGAGCAGCAGCGCGGCGAGCAGCAGCAGGCGCAGCACCCCGGGCACCGGGGCACCGTACGGCCGCTGCTGCGCCATGCCCCGCCTCCCGTCCGCCCCACCGAGTCCGCTTACCCCCTCAGGGTATCCCGAGCTGCGACCGGGCTACGACCGGGCCGTGCGCCGGGGGCCGCCACCGGGTCGTTCGAGCCCATACCACATCCCCCCGGGTTCCGGCGGACTTTCCGTGTACAAGATCCGTTAACATGCCCGGCAGTTACGCACGATCCCGGGCCGGGAGGACGCCGCGGTCCGGAACTGACGGGGGAACGAAGAGATGGCAGTACCTGACGCGGGACTGGAGTTCAAGGTCAAGCCGGGCGAGCTGGACGGCTGCGGGCAGAGCGCGCAGCACATCGGCGGCCTGATACCGGGTGAGACCGCCAAGATCACCGATCCGTGCAGCACGGCCGCCGGAGGCCTCAAGGGCTTCCTCACCGCCGGCGCGATCACCAGTTGCAGCACCAGTTGGAAGACCCTGCTCGACAAGCTCGGCGGCGACATGGGCGACGTCGGCACCAAGCTCGGCACCTCGGCGACCTACTACCGCCAGGCCGAGCAGAACGCCCACAACAGCATGCGCAACCCGAACGCGCCCGCCTCGAACGGCACCGAGCCGGACCCCTTCGACACCGCCGTCGTCCCCGGCCCGGTCAAGCCGCGCAGCGCGAAGGCGGCCGAGTAGCCATGGACATCAAGACCCTGCACGACGCCGACGTCATCGGCATCACCAGCGCGAAGAACGCCTTCGACACCCTGGCCACCGCCTTCGGCCAGCACATCGAGAACTGGCAGCACGAGGTCGTCGACCGGCTGAACCACTCCGAGTGGACCGGGACGGCCGCCGGGCACGCCAACACCCGGATCCAGGACCTGGGCACCGAACTCCAGGCCGCCAAGCAGGAACTCGGCCTGGTCAGCCGGGCCTTGCAGGACGCCTACGACGGCTTCGCGGCCGCCCAGGCCCACCTGATCAACGCCCTGGACGACGCCAAGACCCACAAGCTGACCGTCGCCGCGGACGGCGGGATCACCTGGGAGAAGGACCCCAACTCCCCCAACTTCGCGGGCACGGACGCCGAGTCGCAGGCCAAGCAGATCCAGGCCCGGATCACCGCCGCCCTCAACGAGGCCGACCACGCCGACCAGACCATCAACACCCGGCTCGGCCACCTCGCCACCAACGCGAGCAACGGCACCGGCCTGGACTCCGCCACCGCGAAGGCCGACCAGGCCGCCGCGGACGCCCTCGGCCAGATCCCCCCGGCCGGCACCGACCCGAACAGCGTCAAGGCCTGGTGGAACGGGCTGACCGACGAGCAGCAGCACCGGATGGTCCTCAACCACCCGGACCAGATCGGCAACCTCGACGGCATCCCCGCCACCGGCCGGGACGAGGCCAACCGGATCAACCTGGCGCGCGGCAAGCAGGACGTCCAGCACCAGCTCGACGCGCTGGGCGCCGCGCCGCCGGCGACCGTGGGCAACGGCAGGTTCATCCGCCCGAACCCCGCCTACACGGACTGGCAGCACAAGCACGACGAGCTGGCCGACAAGATGAACGGCATCAACGCCATCGAGAGCCGGCTGAACACGCCCGTCGACGCCCAGCACCCGCCGACCTTCCTGATGGGCTTCGACACCAACGGCAAGGGCCACGCCATCGTCGCGGTCAACAACCCCGACACGGCCGACAACGTGTCGACGTACGTCCCCGGCACCGGCGCCCGGCTCGGCAGCATCAACAGCGACATCAACCGCTCGGACGCGATGGTCGCCTCCGCCAACGCCGCGGGCACCGGCAAGACCACCTCGTCGATCACCTGGGTCGGCTACGACGCACCCCAGAACATCATCCCCGAGGCCGCGGACGACACCTACGCGAAGAACGCGGAGGACAAGCTGGTCGGCTTCGAGAACGGACTGCACGCCACCCACAACGGGGCCATCGGGAACAACACCATCCTGGCCCACAGCTACGGCACCACGGTCGTCGGCTACACCATGCGCGACCACGGCCTCCCGGTCGACAACGCCGTCCTGATCGCCAGCCCCGGCGCCGGCGTCGAGAACGCCAAGGACCTGCGGATCGACCCCTCCCACGTGTACGCCGCGCAGAGCCCGGCCGACGCGATCGGCTGGGCCGCCGCCACCGACCCCGGCGGGATGGGCGACAACCTCTGGGACAACATCAAGACCGACTTCGGCTTCGGCGACGGCGACCACCACCTGATGTACGGCCGGCAGACCACCGCCCCGGAGTTCGGTGCGAACGTCATGCCCGTCGACCCCGACGCCGGTCACTCCGACTACTGGAACAACGGCTCACCCACCCTGGCCGCCATGGGCCAGGTCATCGCCGGAAAGCCCAACTCATGACCGCCACCGCACCCGTCCCGCTGATCGGGCGGGTCACCGCCGCGGCCCTCCTGGCGGTCACCGCCACCGCTCTGAGCGCCTGCGGGGCCGACACCCTCCAGGAGCGCGCGCAGCCCACCATCACCCTGGACCAGGCGAAGACGCAGATCGACGGCTACCTCGCCGCCGTCCAGGCCCGACTGCCGGTCCAGCCGGTGTCCTCGCCGCCCGCGTTCAGCGATCTGGAGTGCGACGCCAACGACATCGGCCCGCACGGCCGGAAGCAGACCAGCCGGGTCCGCGATCTCGGTGACGTGCCGTCGGACGCCAAGTCCCGGACGGTGGCCGCCTTCCGCGACTACCTGACCGGACAGGGCTTCCAGGCCGTGCCGGAGCCGACGGGCTCCCACGTCGACCGGATCCGGCTGAGGAACCCGCAGAACCAGTTCCTCGCGATCCTGAACGGAACCTCCGAATCCGGCCACGACCTCACCCTCCAGGTCGGCTCGCCCTGCGTCTGGCCCGACGGCACTCCGGCCAAGTAGCCCAACTCCCCTTCGGGGCCGCACCTTTACCGAGGTGCGGCCCCTTCGCACACGCCCTGGTCGAACCCCTTTTCCGTTCTCGACGATCCGCTAGCATGCGTCGTCAGTTGTCGCTCGGACCGGCCCGGCAACCCGTCCGGCCACCGGTCCGGAACTGACGGGGGAACGAGGAAATGGCAGAACCCGATGCGGGTTTGGCGTTCAAGGTCAAACCGTCCGAGCTGGACGGCTGCGGACAGAGCGCGCAACACATCGGCGGTCTCATACCCGGCGAGACCGCGAAGATCACCGATCCGTGCAGCCAGGCCGCCGGCACCCTGCAAGGCTGGCTCACCGCCGCCGCGTTGACCACCTGCGGCAGCAGCTGGAAGACCCTGCTGGACAGGCTCGGCGGCGACATGGGCGACTTCGGCACCAAGCTCGGCACCTCGGCGGCCTACTACCGGCAGGTCGAGCAGGACATCCACACCAACATGATCCACCCGGACACCCCGGTCCCGACCACCAAGGAGCCCGACCCGTTCGGGACCGTCGTCATCCCCGGCCCGGTGGGACCGCGCAGTGCGAAGGCGGTGGAGTAGCCGATGGACATCAAGACGCTGAACGGCGCCGACTTCGGCAACCTCGCCACCGCCAAGGGCGCCTTCGACACCCTCTCCACCGCCTTCGGACAGCACGTGGAGAACTGGCAGCACGAGGTCGTCGACCGGCTGACCCGCTCCGAGTGGACCGGGACGGCCGGCGGCCACGCCCAGACCCGGATGCAGACGCTGCACGACGAACTCCAGGCCGCCCAACAGGAGATCGGGCTCATCAGCCGGGCCCTCCAGGACGCCTCCGAGGCCTTCGTCGCCGCCCAGACCCACCTGTCCAACGCCCTCAACGACGCCAAGGCCCACAAGCTGACCGTCGCCCCCGACGGCGGGATCACCTGGGACAAGGACCCCAACTCCCCCAACTTCCCCGGCGCCGACGCCGACACCCTGGCCAAGGACATCCAGAGCCGGATCACCGCCGCCCTCACCGAGGCCGACCACGCGGACCGGACGATCAGCAGCCGACTCGCCCACCTCACCACCAACGCGACCAACGCCACCGGGCTCGACTCCACCGTCGCGAAGAACGACACGGCCGCCGCGAACGCGCTCCAACAGGTCCCCGCCGCGGGCACCGACCCCAACAGCGTCAAGGCCTGGTGGGACAGCCTGACCGACGAGCAGCAGCGGATGATGGCCCTCACCCACCCGGAGCAGATCGGCAACCTCGACGGCATCCCCGCCACCGGCCGCGACCAGGCCAACCGGATCACCCTCGCCAAGACGCACGCCGACCTCCAGCAGCGGCTCGACGCCCTCGGCCCGGAGCCCAACTCGGTGGTGGGCACGTCGGTCGGCGCCGTCGAGCCCCTGGACCACAAGCTCTGGAAGCAGGAGCACGACGGGCTCGTCGACCAGCTGAACGGCATCAAGGCGATCGAGGACCGGATGAAGGTCCCCGTCGACGCCAACCATCCGCAGACCTTCCTGCTCGGCTACGACAACGCCGGTCGCGGCCACGCCATCGTCGCGAGCGGCAACCCGGACACCGCCGACAACGTCTCGACGTACGTCCCCGGCACCGGAGCGCGGCTCGGCCACATCGGCAGCGACATCGAGCGCTCGGACGCCATGGTCGCTGCGGCCAACGCCGCCGGCACCGGGAAGACCACCTCCTCGATCACCTGGATCGGCTACGACGCCCCGCAGTCCCTCACCGATGCCACGGACGACCAGTACGCGAAGGACGCGGAGAAGAAGCTGGTCGGCTTCGAGAACGGACTGCACGCCACCCACAACGGGACCATCGGCAACAACACGATCCTCGGGCACAGCTACGGCACCACGACCATCGGCTACACCATGAAGGACCACGGGCTCCCGGTCGACAACGTCGTCCTGATCGCCAGCCCCGGCGCCGGCGTCGACTCCGCCAAGGACCTCCGCATCGACCCGTCCCACGTGTACGCGGCGCAGAGCCCGTCCGACATGATCGGCATGGCCGCCGCCATCGACCCCGGCGGAATGGCACAGAACCTCTGGGACAACACGGTGAGCAACCTGCCCTTCGTCGACGACGACGACCACCACCTGATCCACGGCCGCCAGACCACCGTGTCCGACTTCGGCGCGAACGTCATGCCGGTCGACCCCAAGGCCGGGCACTCCGACTACTGGAACAACGGCTCGCCGACCCTGCGAGCCATGGGGTACGTCATCGCGGGCAAGTAGCGGCCGCCTCTTCGGCGGTCCGGGGCCGCAGCCACTCGCCGGCTGCGGCCCCTATTCCTGCCCCCTACTCCTGCCCCGCTACTCCTGCCGCACGGCCGCCGCCAGGTGCGCACGGAACCAACGGTGCGCAGGATCGGCCGAGTTGCGCGGGTGCCAGGCCATCCCCAGTTCCAGCGGCGGGAGTTCGAGCGGGATCGGGAAGGTGCGCAGGCCCAGCGCCTCGAAGGCCTCCGGCAGCCAGTCCGCGGCCCCGAGCGTCACCAGGTCGGAGTCCCGGGCCAGCAGCATCGCGGCGGTGTGGCTGGGCACCACCACCGCCACCCGGCGGCGCAGGCCGCGCTCGGCCAGCGCCGCGTCGATCGGCCCGAGCCGCTTGCCGCGCCGCGAGACGCCGATGTGGTCGGCGGCGGCGAACCGCCGGGCGGTGATCCGCCCCTCGAACAGCGGGTGCCCCGCCCGCGCCACGCCGGCCACCGGCGCCGTCACCAGCGGCCGGGTGCGGATCTCCGGGTCCAACTGCCCCAGCACGCCGACCTCGACGTCCACCCGCCCCTGGCGCAGGCCCGGTCCGCCCTCCAGCGACTCCGGCAGGAACAGCACGTCCACGCCCGGGGCCTCGGCCCGGATCCGCCCGGTCAGCCGGCCGGCCGCCCGGACCAGCACCGCGTCCGTGCTCTGCACCGTGAAGGTCCGCTCCAGGTGCACCGGGTCGAAACCCGCCCCGGGCCGCAGCACGTTGTCGCAGCCCCGCAGCAACTCCGCCACCTCCTCCCGCAGTTCGAGCGCCCGCGGGGTCGGCACCAGCCCCTGCCCGGCCCGCACCAGCAGCGGGTCGCCGACCGCGCGGCGCAGCCGGGCCAGCATCCGGCTCGCAGCCGCCGGCGAGGTGCCGAGCTGCTCGGCGGCCCGGGTCACGCTGTTCTCCTGGAGCAGGGCATCCAGCGCCCGCAGCAGGTTGAGGTCCATCAGTGGGCTCCTGAGCTGCAGTTTTGCGTACGGGGCAATGATCCCGTGCCGATCCTTGCATGGTTCGACCGGCCTGGGGCGAGCACAGTGGGAACCGTTCACGAAGCACCCACCGGCCACCCACCAGGAGTTCCCGTGCCGAACACCCCCCTCGACACCCGCGCCCACCTCGACACCAGCACCGACCTCGCCGCCCGCGCCCACCTCGCCGGCGACGTCCTCGCCGTCGTCAGCCAGAGCGGCCCGACCGTCTCCTTCTTCGACGCCGCCACCGACGCCCTGCTCGACACCGTCGAGGTCCCGGCCCAGCCGCACGAGCTGTGCTTCGACCCGACGCAGCGTCTGCTCTGGTGCACCAGCGCGTACCGCTCCGGCTACTACAACGCCCACGACGGCCACAGCACCGAGCTGACCGTCATCGACGCCGACACCCGCACCGTCGTCGAGGTGATCGACCTCGCCCCCGAGCACGGCCCGCACGGCCTGGCCCTGGACCCGGTCCGCGGCCGGCTCTACGTCAGCGTCGAGGCCTCGGCGGACCGACCCGGCGGCGTGGTGGTCGTCGACACCGCGACCCGCCGCCCGCTCGGCCGGATCGACACCGACGCCCCGGGCCCGCACTGGTTCGCCATCTCCCCGGACGGGCGCACCGGTTACGCCACCAACAAGGAAGCCCCGTACGTCTCCGTGGTCGACCTCGACCGCGGCACGCTGACCGCCAAGATCACCGTCCCCGGCAGCGAGGGCCTGGCCGTCTCCGCCGACGGCGCCCGGGTGTACGTCGGCGGGCCCTACCTCGGCTTCGCCGGGAAGCCCGACGCCGCGCCCGGCATCCGCGTCCTGGACACCCGTACGGCCTCCGTGGTCGACGTGCTGCCCACCGGCTCCGCCGTCCTGCCGGTCCACCTGACCAGCAGCGGCCGCCTCCTGGCCGGCGAGATCCACGCCACCACCAGCCCCGACTCGCCGCTCGGCCGGCAGGACCCCGGCTGCCTCACCGTCTTCTCCGCGGCCACCCACCGCAGGCTCGGCTCCGTCGAGGTCGGCCGCTTCCCGCTGACCATCACCTCCTCCCCCGACGGCCGGTTCGGCTACGTCGCCTCCGTCGTCTCCTCGACCGTGGACGTCGTCGACCTCGACACCCTGACCCCGGTCACCCGCCTCACCGTCCCCAAGCTCGCCGAGCCCGGCGCCCACGGCCTGGCCTACCTGCCCCGCCCGGCCTGACCCCTCCCGGCTCCGGGCGCCGACCGCGCCCGGAGCCTTGCCGCCGCCCGGAGCCTTGCCGCCGCCCGGTGCCGGGCGCATCCTGGGGCCCACCCGTCGTACCGGGAAGGAGAGGGGACACGATGCGACGCCGCCTCGGGACGCTCTGGTCGACGCTGGCACTGGTGACGGCGCTCGGCCCGGCCACCGCCTGCGATCCGGCCCTCGACCCCGGCACCTACCGCCACCCGGTGCCGCTCCCCGAGGCCGCCCCGCCCTCCGCCCAGTGGATCGCGGACCTCGTCGGCGGACTCAACCTGCCACCGCAGTGCCCGAAGCCGACCCTGGCGACCATGGTGGTCCTCGACACCGACGGGCGGACCCGGGCCGTGGCCCTCTGGCTGCCGGACAACCTCGACGTCTGCTACGCCGTCGTCAACCACGCGGGCGTCACGCCCACCACCGTCTGGTTCGCCGCCATCGGGGACCTCGTCCCCCGCACCCCGATGCCCGCCGACACCACGGCGGGCGTGGACTCCTACGCCTTCACGGCCTACCGCGGCCAGGTGGACGACATCACGGTCTCCGGCGACCCGGACCACCTCGTCAGCCCCGTCCGGCGCCGCACCCTCGACCTCGGCGCCGGCGACCTCGTCACCTTCGCCGCCTACCACTACCGGATCCCCCCGACCGGCCGCCCGCTCACCCTCACCCTCTGCACCCCCACCGGCGCCTGCCGCGACGCCCACTGACGCACCGTCACCTCCGTGCCGGACCGGGACGGTTCCGTGACCCCGCGGCGCCTTGCCGGCCGCCCCGCCCTGGCCGACCCTGGATCCATCGGAGCGCTACGGGGGGTACGCGATGAAACGCCTTGCGGGACTGGTGAGTTCGGTGGCCGTCCTGGCCGCTGTGACGGCCTGCGGAGTCTTCGCCGACGACGGGCCGCCGCGCCACACGGTGGTGCTGCCCGAACCGGCGCCGCCGTCCGCCCAGTGGATCGTCGACGCCGTCGACCGGCCGGGGCTCCTGGTGAAGCAGTGCCCGAAGCCGACCCTCGCCACCCTCGCGGTACTCGACGACGACGGGCACTCCCGAGCGGTCGCGTTCTGGTTGAAGGACAACCTCGACGTCTGCTGGGTACACCTCGGCGACCCGTGGGACGGAACCGAGTTCATCCCGATCGACGATCAGACCAGGGACACGGAGCTGGTGGCGAACGGGGTGCTGGGGCCGGAGCAGTACCTGTTCATCGCCTTCTCCGGCCGCCAGGACGACGTCAAGGTGACCGGCGACACCGACCACGTCGCCGCCCCACCCCGCTTCCGCGCGGTCGACCTCGGCGGCGGCAGGTTCGTCACCTTCGCCGAATTCCGCCTCCTGTCGCCCACCCACGGCGAGGACCTCACGGTGTACCTCTGCCCCACCTCCGGCGACTGCCACTACACGAGCCCCTCCGCCACCGAGTTCCCCACCCTCCCGACCCCCGAGTCATCCCCCAAGAGCACCCCCTAAGGGAGTGAACGCGCACGCCAGAGGGCATGGCAGGTCGTGGCAGTCAGTCCGTCGAGCGTGAGAAGGTAACGCGCATGAAGCCCATCAATTTCGTCCTCAACGTCATCTGGCTGCTCTTCTGCGGCATCTGGATGGCCATCGGGTACGTCGTCGCCGGAATTATCTGCTGCGTGCTCGTGATTACCATCCCGTTCGGCATTGCTTCATTTCGGATCGCCGGCTTCATACTGTGGCCCTTCGGACGGACGACCGTCGAGCGGCCGGACGCCGGGGCGGCGTCCTGCGTCGGCAACGTGATCTGGTTCGTCTTCGCCGGGTGGTGGCTGGCGATCGCGCACCTGGTGACCAGCATCCCGCTGTTCCTGTCGATCATCGGGATCCCCTTCGGCTGGGCCAACCTCAAGATGATCCCGATCTCGCTGATGCCGCTCGGCCGCGAGATCGTCTCCACCGACGAGGCCTGGGGCACCCGCTACTGAGCGCCACCGGCGACGCTGATGGCCGACGAGGGAGGCTCCTCGTCGGCCATCAGCGTTTGCGCCGTTCAGGCCCGCGTCAGCGTCAGGCGGAAGCCAAGGCGGAGCGGGTGTGCGGTGTCAGTGTCCGGCGTGTCCCCGGGGCCTGGTTCCCTCAGTCCTTGCCCGGTGTCCAAGTGCGGCCCTGGCGTGTGCTGCTGACGGTGCCCCAGACCCAGAGCACGGTGGCGAGGGCGACGGTGGCCAGAGCGCAGAAGGCCAGGGTGGTGGTGGACAGCTCGGTTCCCCCGACGGGGCGGGAGATGGCGAGCCAGGCGCCGACGGCGTCTCCGGCGAGTCCGGCAAGGGCCATGGGGAGCAGGACGTTCCACGCCGCGGCGACGGCGTAGACGCCGGGTGTCCCGGTGAGGACGGTGGTCGGCGCCAGGACGGTGCCGAAGCGCAGGAACTCCGTCAGGCCGCTGATGCCGACGGCGGCGGCCAGGACGGTGATGGCGACGGCCCCCAGGAGCGGGATCCACCGGGCCTGGTCGGCGATGGTGTTGGTCCCGATGAGCCACTCGCCGCCGACGGTGGAGACCTCCGCGCCTTGAGGGAGGGTATGGAAGGCGGCGTTCTTGATCCGGGCGGTGGGAAGGTCCCGGCCGTCGGTCGAGATGAGGACGGTCGTGCTGCCGGCATTGGTGATGCCCGGCTCCCCGGCCTGGGCGCGCGGTGTCCGGCCGGAGTAGCTGTAGAAGGACATGAGCATGCGGGCCCGCCGGTCGCCGGCCGTCGGGGGAACGGCGACGGGCTCGGCGGTACACGGCAGTTCGAGGGACGTCAGGGCGTCACAGCTCCCACGGATGAGCAGTCCGCCGGGGGTGTCGCCGCCCGGGTCGGTGAGGGTCACCGGTGATGCGTTGGCGGGCAGTCGCGTGCGGAAGGCCGAGATCCGGTCCGGGGTGGGGGTGTTGACGGGGCGGAACTGGAGCATGGTGTCACCGAACCGCTGGTGGATGGCCTTGGCCTGCACCGCGGGCGCGGAGCCGGCGGTGTACCACATCTGGATCTGGATGATCAGGCCGACCGCGACGACGACGCCGGCGACGACCCGGGTGGCGGCCGACGGGTGCACCGCCATGTGGCGGCCGCCGATCAGCGTGCCGGGGCTGCCGAGCCGGCGTCCGCAGCGAGTCAGGCAGCGGCCCGCGGCCGCCGCGGCGAGGCCGATGACGGCGGGCAGGGTGGCCAGGGTGCCGATCACGCCGGCGTAGTGGACCAACCCGGCCAGTGCCGTCTGCGGGTCGACGTAGTCCGGGCCTCGGACGGCGACCAGCAGCATCACCGGGCACAGCGCCGCACACCGGGTGGTGGACCGCCGCGGGCCGGTCGCGGTGGGGCGCACCCGCCGGGACCGCTTCGCCGCCCGTGAAGGCCTCGCGGACACGGAACCGGTGACCGTCACCGCACCCGCCACCGCCACGGTGGAGAGGAGCCAGGCCGACAGCAGCAGCCAGGCGTGATCGCGCAGGTCCGCGGCGGCCAACTGGTAGGAGACCACCGGGATGTGCCAGTCCCGCACCAGGGCGCCCGCTGACGCGGCCGCGGTGACGGCGGCGCCCGCGGCCAGGGGCACGACCGCTTCGCCCAGGGCGATCCAGGCGGTGTCGCGACGGGAGCCGCCGAGCGCGGACACCACGGCGGTGCGCCGGTCCCGGGCGACGGCACCGGACCGCACCGCGACGACCGTCAGCACCAGGGCCGGCAGGACGAGGAGCCCGGCGACACCCAGCTGGAACAGCCACTGCTTGCCGATGAAGATCGGGTCCCCGAAGAAGTCGTTCCAGTCCGACTGCCCGTAGCCGGTGATGCCGTCCATCCGTCGCGCGTCCGGGGCCAGAACGGCCGTGGGCCGGATGTAGGCCAGCCGTTCCCCTGGTGCGGCCAGGCCCTCGGCACCGATCGTGCCCACCACCGTGCCGTACCGGTCGGCGATCGACTCCGACGCCCCGTCCGCGCGCAGCGCCGGGGACAACACCGCCTCTCCGGGGGCGGGCCAGCGGGCCAGCCCGGGGGGCAGCGGGGCGTCGGGGGTCAGCGGCTCCAGGTAGACGATCGAGAACTGCCGGCCGCCCACCGAGTCGAACGCCGCGCCCCAGCGCGCGGTGGCGGGTCGGCCGGAGTCGTTGACCGCCAGGACCGGGGCCCTGGCGGTCTGGCGCGCCTCGCGGCCCTCGTAGGTGGCGTAGCCGGCGGCCGCGGTCAGCAGCGCGGCCGCGAGCGCGGCCGTGGCACCCAGCAGCGCGACGAACCTGACCTTCCCGGCCTCCGCGCGCCTGCCGGCGGCCAGGCCGGTGCGCAGCAGCTGTCCCCGCAGTCCCCACCCGCGTGTCCTCACCGTGCACCGCCGACGGCCGGGCACGGGACCAGCGCGCCGTCACGGACCCGCAGGACCCGGTCGGCCCGCTCGGCGATCCGCATGTCGTGGGTGACGACCAGGAGCCCGCAGCCACGGGCACGCGGCTGGGCGAACAACAGGTCGGCCACCTTGTCCCGGGTCGTCTCGTCCAGTGCCCCGGTGGGCTCGTCGGCGAGCAGCAGCCCCGGCGCGTTGACCAGAGCCCGCGCGACCGCGGTCCGCTGCCGTTCCCCTCCCGAGAGCCGGTCGGCGCCGTCGACCGACGGCACGCCGAGCTCGGTCAGCAACTCGTCGGCGGTCCGGTACGCCTGGTGCCGCGGCACGCCGGAGAGCAGCGCGGCCAGCGCCACGTTGTCGGCGGGGGAGAGCTCGGGCAGCAGTTCGCCGAACTGGAACACCATCCCGATGGTGCGGCGCCGGTGCCTTGCCAGCGCCCGGCCCTTCAACCGGGTCATCTCGGCCCCGGCGACGGACACCGTTCCGGTATCAGGCCTGACCAGTCCCAGGACACAGGACAGCAACGTGCTCTTGCCCGACCCGCTCGGCCCTGTCACCACCACCGACTCGCCGGAATCCACCTGGAGGTCCAGGCCGTCCAAGAGCTGCCGCCCCCCGACCGAATACGACAATCCCCGCACATCCAGCACCAGCCCGGTCGCCGAGCCGCTTTCCGAATCCACCGGCACACCCTCCTCGAAATTTCCCACAGGACACATGCCAATGGCAGTGGGACGGCTTGCCCGCCGTCCCACTGCCATTGATCGATGCCGGACTCAGTCGTCGGTCAGCTGCCAGCTGCCGTCACACCGGTCGTCATCCCACTGGATGTCCACGCACGCCTTGATCTGCGTGACGTAGTGCTCGGCGTCACTGCCACTGGTGAGGGTGGTGCCCGAGCCGCCGTGGTTGTTCATCCGCTTCTCGCCGCCGTTGTTGTGCCGGTAGTACCGCACGTAGACGCTGTGCTTGTCCGCCTCGGTGTCCTTCACCGAGACCGTGGCGTTGTTGCCCTTGCTCCAGGCGGAAGCCCCCCGGATGTTGGATTCGTGATCCTGCGCGAACGCCGGCGAGGCGCCCAGGACCGCGCCGACGGCGAGTATCCCGACAGTCAACTTCCCGGCTGCGAAACGCACCGACATGAAATTCCTCCCTCAAGGCGCCGCCGCATTCGGAGATCGTGACGAAGGCGCCGTATGAAAACCTCGGACTCTGGTGGAAAGAAAACTAGCCGACGCATCGTCAACAAAAGTGATCCTCGATTTCACTTCCGGCAGATCCGGCAGGGCCGGCCCGTCGTCGAGGATCCGGCAGGAGAGCAGCCGTTCGCCCCCGGAATTGGTCACCGCGCGGTGGTGGTGGGACGGCTTCGAGGGGGCCGGCCACGGGGAAGTAGGCCTGGAGGAAGGCCGTGACGATCCGGTCCTGCTCGGCGCGGTCGAGGTGGTCGAGCACACCGTCGTTGAGGCAGAAGGTGTCCACGGCGCGGTCGTGCAGGAGGGCGGGGAGCCGGTCGAGTTCGGCTTGCCGGCCGATCTCCGCGTAGTGGTGCCTCAAGTGGCCCCAGGCGGCGCGGCCGGTGAGGTAGCCGCGGGCGGTGGCCAGGGTGATCGGGGCGATGTCGGTGGACGAGCGGAAGACCGATCGGGCCGTGTCGGCGAGTTCGGTGGCGAAGTCCTCGGCGCTTTCGGCGAGCAGCGTGCGGGTCAGCGGGTGGGGCGTGTGGCTGAGCGTGTTGGTGGTCTCGCGGCCGAACTCGCGGCGCAGCAGGGCGCGGGTGTTCTTCTGGGCGGCGACGTACTCGTCGTCGGACGCGGTGACCGCCTGCGGTGGGATCACCCGGGAGTCGAGGTTGACGAGCGGGACGCCGTTGCCCTGGAAGAAGTGCTCGGGGCGGAGCGGTCGCCCGAGGAAGATGTCGTCGTTGAAGTAGAGGAAGTGCTCGGCAAGGTCCGGAACGCGGTGGAGCTGGGCTTCGATGGCGTGGGAGTTGAAGACCGGCGGCGTCGCGGGGTCGACGAAGAAGTCGCGGTGCGAGACCAGGGCCAGATCCGGATGTTCGGTCACCAGCCAGTCGGGCAGCTGCCCATCGGTGACCAGGTGGACGCGGCGGATCCAGGGGGCGTACATGGCGATCGACCGAAGGCAGTACCGCAGTTCGTCCCGGTTGCGGAAACGCTCGTCACCGGTCCCGGAGGCCGATGGGTCGGGAAGGTTCATCGCGGCGACCGCAGCGCTTCGGCGGGCCTGCCAGGCGGGGTCGGTGTCGTCGACCCAGGTGATGACCGCATCGATGGGGAAGGTGACGTCGGTCAGGCGTGCCCGGGCGAAGGCAGCCGGCACGGGGAAGTCCCGGTCGGCGATCCGTACGGTGGCATCGGCCGTGAGCGAGGGCAGCCACCATCCGAACGGCGGCTCGTGGATCGCGGCGATGGCGCCCTCGGAGGGTGCGGCGGAGTCCCAGAAGTCCAGCTCGCAACCGTACTCGGGGCCGTAGAAGAGGCTTCGGCCAGACGTCACCACCGGACGGTAGAGCCGTACCCCTTTGACTCGTACGGGGGCCGGTGCCGGATCGGCGGTCCCGGCGGTGTCGGCGGTCCCGGCGGTGTCGGCGGTCCCGGCGGTGTCGTCCGAGGGTTCGACCGGCTCCTCCAAGGCCGCCACAGCGCGGGGAAGCTCCTCCGCGAGCACGGTCAGATACGTGTGGTCGTGGCCCAGCAGGTCGGCGTAGACGGGCTGGCCCTCGAAGGTTCCGGCGCATGCCGCCAGCACCTCGGCTCGCCGCCCCGGTGGGATGACGACCCACTGCCGGGAGCCCCGGCGGGGGACCGGCGCGAAGCCGATCCCCCGCGTGAGCAGAAGGTCGGTGACCTCCGTGAAACTGCGCAGGAAGGCGTCGGCGGCGAGCAGGTCCTCCCGGACCTCGGTGACCAGGCCACGTTCCCGCACCAACTCCGGCTGGGAGGCGAGCAGTTCTTCCTCGCGTCGGTAGCGGAGCTCGTCGGCGCTCGGAGGAGCCGGCGCCGGCACCGCGCGCCGCTGCGCCCTGCGGCCCGCGGTGCACAGGGCGCGCCGGACGGTGCGGAGGGCGTGCCGGACGGTGCGGCGACGGAGCATCATGCCTGCGCGGCCGCGCGAGCCGGAGCCGGAAGCGGGCCCGGCCCGGCCGGGTCCGAGGGGGGCGGGACCGGCGCTTCCGGTTGACGGGTCGGGCGACTCCGGCGGGCGGGCCGCGCCGGCAGGTGTTGTCCCGCCGACCGAGAACGGCTCCACGATCTGGGTCTCCTTCTTTCTTCCAGGGTCGGTGTGTGGCAGGCGTGCCGTTCGCGGTGTGGCCCGCGTTTCCGCGAGAGGGCGTGGTCGTCGGTCGGGACCAGGCCGCCCGGGGGGCGGCTCAGTGGAACAGGAGGCGCCAGGTGTGCTCCCCCGGGTAGCCGTCGGCGTCGGCTCCGTGCCAGCCCTGGGCCGTCTGGAACGCCTGGACCGCCCGGCGGTCCGCCTCGCCCCAGGCGGGGCCCGGGCCCTGGGTGTAGAAGCGGCCGTACCCCTTGGCGACCAGCTGCTTCCCGAGCAGCGTCACGTGGTCGTTCCGCTGGCCGGGCCGGAAGGACCCGGCCCCGGGGAAGGGCGGCGGCGCGTCCACCGGTTCGTTCCGGCCGGGCGCGGGACCGGGAGCGGGACCGGGAGCGGGAGCGGGAGCGGGAGCGGGGCGCGGGCCGGGGCCGATGCTGTTGCCGCTGCCCTCGACGAGCAGGCGCCAGGTCCGGGCTCCGGGGATCCCGTCCGCGTCCGCCCCCGTCCACCCCTGGGCCTGCTGGAACGCCCGTGTGGCCTCGCTGTCGGCCCGGCCCCAGCGCGGGCCGGGCCCCTGCCGGTAGAAGTGGCCGGCGCCGCGCGCGATCAGCATGGTGCCGAGCCTGGTCACGTCGGCGTTGTCGGCCCCGGGGCCGAAGCGGGCGGCGCCCGGGAAGGCGCCGCGGGAGCCCTCGTCCGGTGCGTCCGCCTCCCGGACCCCGTTGTACCGGTACGGCACGTAGGAGGAGCCGTGCGAGGTGTACGCGTAGGGGATGGTCCGCTTCACCGCGCCGCGCCCGCCGGCCTGCTCCAGCACCACGTAGCGGGTGTGCTGCGCGTCGGCCCACCCACCGAACAGCACCACGTGTGAACCGCGCTGGGGGTCCGCGGTGTTGTGGAACAGCAGCATGTCGCCGGGGCGCAGCTCCGCCTTGGTGATGCGGGTCGCGTACTGGTCCAGGTCGCCGGTCCAGTGGCTGCCGGGCAGGGACCAGGCCATCGAGACGAAGCCGGAGCAGTCGGTCCGGTACCCCTGGTGGTGGCGGTTCATGCTGTACGGCACCCTGGCGTCGATCCAGACCTGCGCCCGGGCCAGGATCTGGGCGCGGGTGAGCCGCGGCAAGGAGGTCGCGGCGCCGCCGGCGGGGCCGCTGGGCATGCCCTGCGGGGAGAGTGTGCGGTCGTCGTCGCCGGTCCGCTTGCCGGAGGTCGACGTCTCCCCGGCGGCGCCGGCCGCGACGGCCTCGGCGCCGCCCGCCCCCGCGAAGGCGGCCGCGGTCACGGCACCCACCGCGACCAGCCTGGCCGTCCGCCTGCGGGTCGAACGGGCCTCGGCCCTCCGGGCCTGCGCGGCGGCTTCGGCGCAACCGGGGCAGGAGCAGTCGGCGGGTGCGGGTGCCTCGTCGAACTCGGGCAACGACATCGCGGGGGTCCTTGTCTCAAGGGTGGCGACGTCCGCGGGCCCGTGGAGCCGGGCCCCCGGACGGGACACGGGGCCGGGAACCGGATGGGGAAGCGGGCGAGGGACCACACCGGAAACGGGCGGGGTCCGGGACCGCTCGGTGAAAGCTAGATCACCCGGCGGCGGCCGGCGACTTCCTCCTGAAGCAGCCCACAGCAAAGCGGAGTTCGTCCGGATTCCGGATCCTCCCTCCGGCTGCCCGCCGGGGCGGCGAGCTGAACCCCGCTACAGGATTACCGCAGGGTCACCGGACCGAACGGCATGCTGACCCCATGCGCCTACATCGAGACCGCCGAATACGCACCCCTGAACTGTCATCTGGAAAGTAGAGGTGGAGGCGGTGATCATTCGAAATGCCTGCCGATTCGCAAGGATTGTGTTCTGGCTCCTTGTGGGACTCCCCTTGCTTGTGGCGGCAGGCATCGCTGCCGCCCCTCCCGTCGGGCCGCCTCTGGGAATTCTTGCTGCGGTGGCAATCGCGGCCTGGTGGGATATTTGGGCCAAGCGATGCAGGATGGCCACGGATATCTGGACAACCAGTACGGCCGTCATCTTCTTGCTTGCCTATATTGTCTGCATCCGCATTGCCTAGGGCTCGCAGGAGACCAGGACGCCACTTCCAGCCCGACGAGTAGTTCCGAAGTCGGCCGGGTTTGTCGGTTCTGTTCCGGACGTGGGATTGGCCTCGACCGCATGTGCCGCCCCCGCCGGTCCGAGCATCGCGGCCGCTGCCACCGCCGCTGCACAGGAAATACGTCGAACAATCGCCATGAAAATCTCCCCCACTGGACCGCATTCGATCAAGGACCGCCCGCCGTGACCGCCTCCATCGCCCCGGACGCCTTCGAACGCTGGTACACCGCCTTCACCGAACCGGCCGGACGGACCCGGTGGACGCGCGCGGACCTGCTGATCGTCGTGCTGGTGGCCATCGGTTCGGTGAACAACGCCCTCAAACCGAACACCGGTCTGCTGTCCGACGCGGCACCAGGTCTCGTGGTGGCCCTGGTGGTGACGGCTGGCTTCCTGTGGCGCCGACAGGCCCCCCTGGCGGTCACGGTGCTGACCCTCGCGGGCCTCGTCCTGGACGGCGCCCGCACCCCGGTCTTCCTCGCGCTGTTCAGTCTCGCCAGGTACCAGCCGCGGCACCGCGCGGCGGTCATCACGACCGCCGGTGTGCTGTCCGTCCCGCTCAAGGCCCTGCTCCCCGGCCGCCCCGGGCAGTCGGTGGCGGACGACCTGCTCACCTCGGCGTTCTACGCCTTCTTCCCGATCGTCTGCGGCCTCGGCGCACGGGCCTACGAGCGCGGCATCGTCGCGCTGCGCGAGGAGCGCGAACGCCGGGTCGCCCAGACCAGGGCGGAGGAACGCGTCCGGCTGGCGCGCGAGATGCACGACGTCCTCGGGCACCGCATCGCGATCATCGCCATGCACGCGGGAGCCCTCGAATTCGTCCCCGGCGTGAAGCCGGAGAGCCGGCAGGTGGCCCGCGCCATCGGCGACACCGCCCGCGCCGGCCTGCGCGACCTGCGCCAGGTGCTCGGCGCGCTGCGCGACGGCCACGACACGGTCGTCGCGGGCCACTGCCTGACCGACCTGGAGAAGCTGGTGGCCGAGGCCCGCGCGGCCGGCCTGCCCGTCACCCTCGCCACGAACGTCTTCGACCCCGTCCCGCCGGAGATCGCCCTGACCGCGTACCGCACCGTCCAGGAGGCGCTCACCAACGTCGTCAAGCACGCCCCGGAGGCCAGGACCGAGGTGCGGATCACCTCGGCGGGCGGCAGGCTCGACACCATGGTGCGCAACGACCCCTCGCCGGACCCGGCCCGGCGGATCGCGGTCGCCGGCGACGGCTTCGGGATGATCGGACTGCGGGAACGCCTCTCCCTGCTCGGCGGGGACTTCCACGCCGGGCCGACCGGCGGGGGCGGCTGGAAGGTCGTAGCGTCGGTCCCGCTCGACAACCCCGCTGCGAACCCGTGACCCGAACCCCCCACTCGTGACCCGAACTCCCCACTTTCGACGGGTACGTCATCCACTTTCGTGAACGGCCGCCGTGCGAGTCTCGGAGATCTTGTTCCGGAGCCCCGGACGGTACAGGGACGAACCAGAGGAGACGGCAGTGATCCGCGTACTCATCACGGACGACGAGCCGCTCGTGCGGTTCGGACTGCGCGCGCTGCTGGACGCCACCGAGGACATCACCGTCGTCGGCGAGGCCGCCGACGGGGCCACGGCGCTCGCGCACACCCGGGCCCTCGCCCCCGACCTCGTGCTGACCGACCTGCGGATGCCCGGCATGGACGGCATCACCGCGACCAGGCAGCTGCTGGCCCTGCCGAACCCGCCGATCGTCCTGGTGCTGACCACCTTCGACACCGAGGAGGGCGTCACCGAGGCCCTCCGGGCCGGTGCCGCCGGCTACCTCCTCAAGGACGCCCCGCCCGAGCAACTGGTCGGCGCGATCCGGCTGGTGGCGGCCGGCGGCACGGTCCTGGCCCCGGCCTCGGCGACCCACCTCGTCAACGCCTCCCGGGACCGCGCCGCCCAGCCCGCCCGGATCCCGCCGGACCAGCTGCGCCGCCTGGACAAGCTCAGCGAGCAGCAGCGCGAACTCCTGCGCCTGGTCGGCAGCGGCCTGTCCAACGCGCAGATCGCCCAGCGGATGTACCTCGCCGAGGGCACCGTCAAGGCGTACGTCTCGCGGCTGCTCACCGCGCTCGCCGTCGAGAACCGGACGCAGGCCGCGATCCTGGCGCACAACGCGGGGCTGCTCGACGGGAAGTAACGCCCTCAGGGCGCAGCAGGGGCAGCGGGGGTGGCCCCCGGGCCGGGCTTGCGGGCGCCGTCACGGCAGCCCCCCAGCAGCAGTGCGTACACCGCCACGGCAGCGACCGACGCGCCCCAGTCGCCGTCCTGCAGCCAGAGCCAGGCCGAGCCGACCCACGGAATCGCGACCGCGACGACGCCCTTGAGCTGCTCGGCCCGTACCAGCGCCGGATCGGGCTCGTGGTTGGCATCGCCCTTGGTCCGGTAGGCAGCACCGTCCTCCAGCCGCTCGACGGCCCGGTGGGTCGTCATCCGGCCGCCGCGTGCCGCGTCCGCGAAGGAGATCACGGCACCGCCGCCGACCTCCCGCATGCCCGCGTGCCGGGTGGCGACGACGTCCCCCCTGCTGAGCGCGGGTTCCATCGAGCCCGAGACGACGACGGCCGGGCTCCAACCCCACATCAGCGCGGCCAGGGGC
The DNA here is from genome assembly GCF_042731675.1 of Kitasatospora sp. NPDC059827. NCBI lineage: Bacteria > Bacillati > Actinomycetota > Actinomycetes > Kitasatosporales > Streptomycetaceae > Kitasatospora > Kitasatospora sp. NPDC059827. The sequence goes on from NZ_JBHWIV010000108.1 coordinate 24,198, forward strand.
ATCAGCATCAGGGTCGTGGCCATCGTGGCCGTCGCCCGGCACAGGGACACCCGCAGCACCGGCCACCAGCCCTCCGGCACGTCCTCGGCCGGTACCTGCTCGGTCCCGGGCTCCTGGGCCTCCGGCTCCGGAGCGCTCCCCTTGCCGTCCTCCGGCTTCGCTTCGCCGTTCACCCCGTACACCTTCCTGTCCCGTCGGTATCAACGCGCCTCGCGGCGGCGCCTGGGTCGGAAGCCAGGCACCGCCGCGAGGGTGTGGGGTCACTTCACGGAATCGATCTCGGCGCCGAGGTCGAACTTCAGGCCGGAGTTCGCGGCCCCCACCGGGGCGTCGGCGTCGAGCCTCCACTCCAGCGCGACGTCGGCCTTGTTCTCGGGGGCCTTGGCGTCCTTCCGGTTGAGCTTCGCCCGCAGCAGGGCCGTGCGGCCCATGGTGTTCTTGTCCTCGTTCGTCTTCTCGTACCACTCGGCGAGGGTCAGGTCCTTCACCTCCGGCTTGCCGCCCTGCTTGACGGTGAACTTGAGGTGCAGGTGCTTGGCCAGCTCGGACTGGGAGGGAATGATGACGACATCGCCCGAGCCGTTCGTGACGCTGATGTCCTTGAGCACCACCTGGCCCCAGCTCTCCTTGCCCTCCGACTTGCCGGGCTCGTAGGTGTAGGTCACCTTCGCACTGCCCGTCGCGCCGGGCATGAGGTCGGGCACCGTAACGACTGCCTTGGTGCCCTGGTCGCTCTTGACCGTGGACTTCGTCCAGGAGCCGGACTTGATGGTGTTGTCCTTGTTCCAGGTATCGGCGGTAACCGTCGCGTGGGTGGCGCCGAGCACCATCGCACCGGCGCCCAGGACGCCGACCGGCGCGGCCAGCAGCTTCGTCCAGCGCTTGGCGGTCTCGGTGCGGCGCTTCTTCATGGTCATCTGAATCGGTCTCTCCGGTTCTGGTCGTTCCGCATTCGGCCGGACCGGCCGAGCACGCATCGATCAAATACCGGACCGACGAATCCAAAGTGGACCGGAGCGGCAGCGAAAGTGGCATTCCCCGGTGTTACCGTCCTGCGGCACCGAATCCCCGGGAAGCGCCGCGCATCAGATTTCCCCCACGCCTGAGCGGAATTCCTCGCGCGTTACGGCGAGCCGTTCGTTCCCGGTTCCGGCCGGACGATCGGGGCGCCCGGCAGCGCGTCCTCGACGATGTAGGTGCCCTGCGTCCCCGGCCTGATCTCGACCAGCCGCTCGTGGGCGAGCAGGTCGAGGGCCTTCCGGACTGTGCAGGCCCCGACTCGATAGGTGGCCGCGAGTGGCTTCCGCCCCGGGAGCCGTCCGGTCAGCTGTCCCGTCTCGATGCGCGTGCGCAGGTCCGCCGCCACGCCGACCCAGGGCGGGCACCCGGGGTCGTCCGGCAGCAGCTGGACCGGCGGGCGCAGCCGGGTGACGGCGGCACGCCGGACGAACTGTGCCGTGGCCAGCGGGATCCGGTACCTGCGCGCGATCTCCCGTGCCGGCGGCAGCCGCTCGGGCGGCGAGCCCGGGGGGAGCCGGCGAACCAGGTACCCGGCGAGCTCCCGGTAGCACGGCCGTGGGCGTGCTCCGGCCGGTGCAGGGTCCGGGGGCCGGGCCTTCGTGCGGTTCATCCGGACCGTTCCCCCCGCGACTCGTACCTCCTTGCCCTTCTCATTGGAACCCGCCGGAACCCATCGAAAGTTGGCGACGGAGGCAGCGAAAGTGCTTTCCCTCGGGGATGAGAGATGACTCAGGGCGGAATCCGCGTGGACTTCCAACGGTGGCCTTCCTGACGAAAGTCCGCGCTTTTGTGACCGTAGGTGCATTCGACTGCTCGATGGGGAGTCGACTCCCCTTCGGTGGCCTAGCTTTGGCCGCGGCTGCCCTGAACGGGCGGATCAATGAAGGAGTTTCGGAAAACACATGCGTACCCGTATACGTACTGCAGTCGTCGTAGCAGGTCTCGTGGGCGCCGTGGCCCTCCCGGCCGGGAATGCGTTCGCCGACGGCACTGTCCGGTCGGTAGTGGCCGGGGGCCAGGAGATCCCGGCGAAGGAGCACAAGACAGTCCAGCTGATCGACGGCTACGTGGCGGACGTCACCACAGTGCAGGGCGACTACGCCGCAGCGGAGATCCACCTCGGGCTCAGCGGAACGCTGCTGACTCTCAGTGCGGGTTCCGCTGACTACCCCGAGGACACCGGTCACCACAATGGCCACACCTTCGTCCTGAAGGCCGACGGCACAGTGACCGCCACCAAGGACCCGGAGCACCTGGAGCGGAGGTCGGCCGGTTCGCAGGAACTGATCGACGGCTACACCGCGGACATCGTCAAGATCGTCTCCACGCATGACAAGACGGAGATGACGAAGGGCTACGAGGCCGGGATCCGCATCGGTCTCAGCGGGACACTGCTGACCTTGAAGACCACCGACGCTGCCCTCAGCGGCGCCGTCGGCCATCACAACGGTCACACCTTCACCCTGTCCGCCGACGGCAAGGTGACGGTGGCGAAGGACCCCGGTGGCCAGAAGCCCGACGGCGACCAGAAGCCGGGTGGCCAGAAGCCCGACGGCGACCACAAGCCGGGCAGTGACCAGAAGCCGGGTGGCAACCAGCCCGCCGGTGACCAGAAGCCCGGTGGCCAGAAGCCCGGTGGCCAGAGCCCCAGCGGGCAGAACGCCGCCGGTCAGGCCGGTGGCGGCCAGCAGCAGCGCAAGGCCGCTCTGCCGACCGTGCCCAAGGGCGGTGTCAAGGCCGGTGCCGAGTCCGCCGACTCGGACGCCGACTCCCGTGCCGGCATGCTCGCCGGGGGCGTCGGCCTGGCCGGCGCCGGTGCTGCCGGCCTCGCCCTGGCCCTGCGTCGCCGCGGCCAGGCCTGATCCTAGCCCCCACCCCCCCCCACCCCCCCCCAGGCCGCGGGGGCCCGGGGTGCCCCCGCGCC